>NZ_CP021912.1:3075000-3311272 GCF_003264115.1 Erythrobacter sp. KY5
CCCGCAAGTCGTCCGAAGAAGGGCTCGACCAGTCGTTCAACAGTCTCGATGCGCAGCGCGAAGCGTGCGAGGCCTATGTCCTGAGCCAGGCATGCGAAGGCTGAGAAGCGAGAGCATATCGCTATGATGACGGAGGGTTCTCGGGCGGCAACACCGATCGACCCGGATTGCAGGCACTGCTCGCCGATATCGAAGCCGGACGCATCGATATCGTAGTCGTCTACAAGATCGATCGGCTCACCCGCAGTCTCGCCGATTTCGCACGCATCGTCGAGATCTTCGAGACACACGACTGCAGCTTCGTCTCGATCACCCAGTCGTTCAACACGACCGGCTCGATGGGCAAGCTGATGCTCAACGTATTGCTGTCATTTGCTCAGTTCGAGCGCGAGGTCACCGGCGAGCGCATTCGCGACAAGATCGCTGCGTCCAAAGCCAAGGGCATGTGGATGGGCGGCAACTTACCATTGGGGTATGATGGGCCACGCGACGGTATACGAACACTTGTCGTGAACGAGGCAGAGGCTGAAACCGTCTGCGACATCTTCAAACGTTATCTCGAGCTTGGCTCGGTCCATGCGCTCGCGCGATCTCAAAGCCCGCGGCGTTGTCTCAAAGCATCGTATCACCGCCAAGGGTCGCAGGATGGGCGGACTGGCGTTCAGCCGCGGTGCGCTGTTCCATCTGCTCCGCAACCGCGTCTACCTAGGGCAGATCATGCACAAGGGGGTAGCCCGCGAAGGCGCGCATGATGCGATCGTCGACGCCGAGCTGTTTGCTAAGGTCCAGGATCGGCTTGATGCGCAGGTTCGACGGCACCGCAGCAAGGCCCACCGCCGAAAGATCAAGGCCCCACTTGCCGGAAAGCTGTTTGATGCGGTCGGTGAACCTATGAGCCCAACCACCTCGCGCGGGAAGTCGGGCAAGAAGTATCGCTACTATGTCTCTGCCTCGCTGCAGCAGGGATCAGGACCAACCGATGCCGATCGTGTGCAGCGCGTGTCGGCACCCGAGATCGAGAAGGTTATCGCAGCCGCGATGGAACGATGGATGCCAAAGGACAATGATCCGTTCGGACTCATTCGTTCCGTTCGCCTGCGCGACCGGGGACTGCAGGTCAGCGTTGGCAACGTTCAAGCAGCCAACATTGCAGCGCGGCTTGCCGATGACGAGACGATTCTTGATCGCACCGCCGACATGGTCACCATTCTTCTACCGATTCAGTTTGCAACGCGCGGGAGCAAGCAAAAGATCGTTCCCGTAACCTCGCGTCCGCCGCAACCTGATCCGGTGCTGATCGTTGCCCTTAGAAAAGCCCATTGCCTGCTGCGCGTTGAACGCGGATTGCCGGTCATGGATACCGCGCCAGGCTCTCCTTACGATCGCAACATCCTAAGGTTCGCATTCCTCGCACCTGACATCCAGCGCGCCATAATCGATGGGCTTCAGCCGCTGGATCTCAATCTCGAGAAACTGAAAAGAACAACGATCCCGCTCGCGTGGTCGAAACAGCGGCAAGCGCTGGGATTTGCCGAGATGGCCGCGCCCTGTTCTGGCGAACAAATATCCTGATATCGCCAATTAAAGCCCCTGTCATGGGCGATTAAATACCCTGTTCTGTCGATTAACATGAGAAACCCTAATTCGGGCGCTTAACCCTCGGAAAAGTCTTGGTTTTATCTGGTGCGCATATGCCAGATTCGCCCAAAATCACCTGTTTTGGGCCTTAATTTCGCGAAATTCCCTGTTCTTTCCCTGTTTAACAGGGAAACCGAACCGATGTTCGCAGCTGCAGAGACGGCCTCTGGAAATGACCCCTGAAACGGCTCCAGAGACCGCGAGAATGATGCGGGCATTACTGATTAGGCGGTGAAAACACGCCTGTTCTCAGCGAGTTGTGAGGCCCGCTACAACCAGAGACTAGTGCTGGGGATGGGTGGCGGAGCAGGAGGGATTCGAACCCTCGATACGGGGTTACCGTATACACACTTTCCAGGCGTGCGCCTTCGACCACTCGGCCACTGCTCCGCACTTTTTTGGCGCTAACGCTTCGCTGCTTGAGCGCCATTGTCTTCGCGCTACCGCTTCGCTGCTTGAGCGCACTCATTTTCGCGCTACCGCTTCGCTGCTTGAGCTTGGGCATGAACGCGAAGGCGTGCCTCTAGCCACTTGGCGAGCGTATCGCAACCACGCTTGAGCGTTGTTTGTTTGGGTCGCTTCCGATTTGTGGTAAACGAGTCGCATTGGACAGTGCTGCGCGCCATAGCATTCGCTGCGAACACTGTTCGAAGAGCCCCTTTCCGCCCTCGAAAACGCGTGGAAAGGGGTTTTCTTTTAAGCGCGCCCGATGGCAAGAAGCTTCCCATGAAAAAACACCTGCTCACGCTTACCGCAATCGCCGCGCTCACCTCGCCCGCTCTGGCACAAGATGCGCCTGAGGGTGCGCCCTCGCCTAACGAGATCGTCAACGCAGCCGCGCCAGAGGAATGGGTGGCGATCGAGGCGGAAGATTTGCTGGTCATGACGCTTGCCCCTGATGCAGGGGGCAATGCGCGCGAGGTGGTGATCCAGCTTATGCCCGCGCCTTTCTCGCAAGGGTGGGTCGAGAACATCCGCACCCTCGCCCGATCGCGGTGGTATGACGGGACTTTAGTCAACCGCGTGCAGGACAATTACGTCGTCCAGTGGGGCGATCCGGGATACGACAATCCCGAAAGCGGAGAGACCGAGGCGAAGCCGCTGCCCGAGGGGCTGCAGGTGATGGCGCAGGAAGATTACACGGCGCGCGTGCCGGTCGAGCTCATTTCACCGGACATCGCGGCCAATTTCAATCCGATTGTCAGGAGCGGGTGGCAGGCTCCCATTTTGCGGGACGCTTATGCCAGTTCCGCCACATTCGAGAGCGGCTGGCCCTTCGCCCTTCTTCAATATCCTGACAAGTCGGACCGGTGGCCGGTCCACTGCTACGGCATGGTCGGCGTTGGCAGGAACTACTCGCCCGACACCGGCTCCGGCGCCGAACTCTACACCGTGATCGGCCACGCGCCGCGTCACCTCGACCGCAACATTGCGCTGGTCGGCCGGATCATCAGCGGGATGGAGCACCTGTCCTCCCTGCCGCGCGGGTCGGGAACGCTGGGTTTCTACACCGAAGAAGAAGCCGACAAGCGCACGCCTATCCTCTCGGTCCGTATTGCCAGCGAATTGCCTGAAGGCGAGCGCCCGCTCTTCGAATACCTATCGACCGAGGGCGAGACTTTCGCGCGCTATGCAGAGGCACGCGCCAATCGCCGCGATCCGTTCTTCATCGTCCCCGCAGGCGGCGCGGATATCTGCAACGTACCCGTGCCGGTGCGCGCGTACGAGTATGCGGACGGAGAGTGAGCGAGGCGATCACCGCTATCCTGCCCCTGCGCCGATGGCAGGGGGAAAAAGCGGTCTATCATCTCGTCACGTTTTTAGGTGACGAGGCCGAGGCACTTGCCGGTCATGCCCTGATGCAAAGGCTGGAATTTGGGCGATCGCGCGGGTTCGGGTCTATCAAGGTGACGGCGCGCATCGGATCGACCGAATGGAAAAGCTCGGTCTTTCCGCAAGACAAGCAGACCGAGTGGGTGCTGCTCGTCTCGAAAAAGGTCATGCGCGCTGAGGATCTGGCCGCTGGCGACGAATGCGCGGTCAGCGTGACGCCGATCTAGCTCAGACGGCATTGCCCGTTTCGAGATCGCGTGCCGAGCGGCGCACATCTGCGATGAAGCGTCCTGCCTTTGTGCGAAGATCTTCGGCGTGATCACCCAGCGCATTTGCGCTTGCAACCACATCGTCGGCTGCGGTCCCGGTCTCCTCGCTCGCATTGCGCAGCTCGGTTAGCCGCTGGCTGACCTGGCGCGAACCCTCGGCAACGGTATCGATATTGCGGGCCAGTTCCTCGCCCGAAACCGATTGCTGATCGACAGCGCTCGCGATCATGACGGCAGCCTTTTCGAGTTCGCTGATCTGATCGACAATCGAGCTTAGATCGCCCGCGCTTGAGCGAGTGGAGTCCTGCATCGTCTGAATTTTCTCGGCAACCGAACTCGTCGCGTTGGAGGTTTGCATGGCAAGCTCTTTCACCTCGCTCGCAACCACCGCGAAGCCGCGACCTGCCTCACCGCCGCGCGCCGCCTCGATCGAAGCGTTGAGCGCAAGCAGGTTCGTGCGCTGTGCGATGGTCTGGATCAGGCCGGCAATCTCGCCGATCTCTTCGCCCGCTTTCGCAAGGTCGTTCATGCGGGTGTTGGCGCTCGCGACAAGAGTGGTCGCATCGCGCGCCAGCGTGGCCGATGCCGAGGCCTGTCGGCTGATCTCGCTGATCGAAAGCGCAAACTCGTCGGTTGCAGCGGCAGCCGCCGTGACGTTCGCGGTCGCCTTTTCCATAGCCTGGCTAGCGCTGTCGGCCTGATTGTTCGATCCGTCTGCGAGGCTCACCATCTGTTTCGAAGTCGCCTTGAGCTGCTCCGAGGCAGCCGAAACCGCCGTGATCAATTCGCCAACGGAAACCTCGAACCCATCTGCGAGCCCTTCAAGCAGCTGGCTTTTTTCATGTCGCAGCTTGAGCATCTGCTCGCTGATGTCCTGTTGCTGAACCAGTTGTTCCTCAACTTCGCGGGTTCGGGCATCGGTCATTTCGCGCAAGGTTTGCGCGCTGTTGCGAAAAACCTCGAGCGCGCGGGCCATCGCGCCGATCTCGTCCCCGCGTTCCCGGCCGGGAATGACCGTATCGGACGACCCTTGAGATATCTCCTGCATGGCATGGGTCATCTCGGTGATCTTGTCCGACACATGGTTGGCGATCTTGCGAGAAACGACATAGGAGGCAAAGGTCAGCGCGATAAAGGCTGCAAGCAGGATCACGAGCGAGCGGGCGATGGCGTTGAATACCGGTTCGGCTGCAGCGATCGAACGTTCGTTCAGTCCTTCGGTCGCGGTCCGAAGCGTTGCGTTGATCTCGCCAATACGGGCAGCGATTGCCCGTGCCTCTTCGCCGTTGGGCGCGGTGCCTGATGCTCTTTGTGCAACGCGCTCCACATCGCGCTGGGCCGACGTGAATGCCTCGGCCAGATCGCTTTCCAGTCGATTTGCATCGACACCCTGGGCGCCGATAAGGAAAGTTGATGCATCGTCCAGCGACCTGCGCGATGCGGCGAGGTCCGTCTGGTTGCCGCCTTGTGCGAACGCAATCATTTGATCGCGCGCCCGATAAAGCTCTCCCGAGGCATTTGCGCTGCTGGCATCCGCAGTGCTGAGCGCCCGCAGGTTCTCACCGGCCTGACTGAAATAGGTCATCGTCCCCAGGATCGCGCCAGCGAGCACGAAGGTGACAAGCGTGCTGGCAAACACCACCGCCTTGAGCTTCACTGCCAAAGACAGGCGTTCGTGCCAGGCGAGGCCAATCTGGTCGCTCTCGCGCGCGACGACATTATCTAAATCGGCAGCAGGTACGAAACCTGCGGACTGCATGTTCACTCCAGTTCCCCCTCGTTCAAACCAGGAAGTTTGATTGAGGAGCCTAAAGCCATGCTCCCTAAGATTGCGTAAACCCGGATTTAACCATGCGCGCAGCGGCGATTGGTTTCAGCGCCCGGTTCGCTTCATGATCTCGATACGGTTGCCGAACGGGTCGGTCGTGAAGAAGCGGCGGTAACCTTTGACCGGCTTGTCCTGCCTGGTTTCATATCCGGCATCGCGAAGCTTGCTCTCAAGCGTATCGAGATCGTCGACAAGAAACGCGGGGTGCGCCTTGCTGGCCGGTCGAAAATCAGGGTCTACGCCAATATGCAGGCTCACCGTCCCGCCATCGAACCAGCATCCTTGTGGTGACAGGTTGGAAGGCTTGGGTACTTCCTGCATTCCGAGCAGGCCGACAAAGAATAATCTCGCCTCGTCCTCGCCGCCTTCGGGAATTGCGATTTGCACGTGATCAAGACCGATGACGCCCATCAGATACGGTCAGCCTGCGCAACCGCATCGCTGGCGCGCAGCGCGCTGAGAATGCGGGTGAGGTGAGCGAGATCGTTGACCTCGGCGTCGATTTCGTAAGTCGTGAAAGGATGATCGAGCTGGGTTTGGATCAGGCTTTTCACGTTGATCTTGTTCTGTGCGAAGACACCGGCCATTTCGGCCAGTGTTCCGGGCCGGTCATAGATCGTGACCGTCAGACGCCCGATTGCGCCATGGGATCGTCTTCCCCAATTGAGATCGAGCCAGTCGGTGTCGACCCCGCTTGCCAGTTCGAGACAGTCGATCGTGTGCACCGCAACGCGCTCTCCCTTGCGCCTGAGGCCGACGATCCGGTCACCCGGCAGCGGGTGGCAGCATTCGGACAGCTCGAAAGCCACGCCCGGCGTCAGGCCACGGATCGAGATCTGGCGTTCGTGTTTCGACCATTCCTCGTCCTCTTCGAATTCCGCAGTGCAGCCCGGCACGAGTGCTTCCATCACCTCGCGGTCGGAGATTTTGCCTGCGCCCACGGCGAACATCAGATCGTCGGGCTCATCCATTCCGAGCCGTTCCACCGCCTTGCGGATCGCCTTCTTGCCGATGCGCGCAGGCACGCGTGCGGCGATCGCGTCGAACAGTTTTGAGCCGATCTCTGCGATCTCGTCGCGCTCTTTCAATCGCACTGCGCGCCGGATCGCGGCACGCGCCTTGCCTGTGACGACAAAGCCAAGCCACGACAATTGCGGCTCCGCGCCCGCGCCCTTGACGATTTCCACCACATCGCCGTTGGTCAATTGAGTGCGCAGCGGCATGTGCCGCCCGTTGATCTTGGCGCCCACTGTCGCAAGTCCAAGGTCGGTGTGGACTGCAAAGGCAAAATCGACCGCAGTCGACCCCTTGGGCAACTGGAACAAGGCGCCTTTGGGCGTGAAGGCAAAGATGCGATCTTGGTAGATCGCCAGCCGCGCATGTTCGAGCAATTCTTCGGCATCGTGGCTCGCATCGACGATCTCGATCAGGTCGCGCAGCCAGCCGACCTGTCCATCGGCAGTGTCGTGTTGCTTGTAAGCCCAGTGCGCAGCGAGGCCGAATTCGTTCCTCTGATGCATTTCGCGCGTGCGGATCTGGACTTCGACGCGCATCGAGTTTTCATACATCAACGAGGTGTGAAGCGAGCGGTAGCCATTGTTCTTGGGCGTCGAAATGTAGTCCTTGAACTTGCCCGGCAGGAATTGCCACGTCGTGTGCAGCACGCCCATCGCGCGGTAACAGTCGGCGATGTCATCGGTCACCACGCGGAAGGCCATGATGTCGGTGACCTGCTCGAACGAGACGTGCCGCTCGCTCATCTTGGTCCAGATCGAATAGGGGTGCTTCTCGCGGCCCGACACTTCGACCTGAAGCCCCGCTTCGGCAAGCGCCTGCTTGATCTTCAAGGCGATCGCATCGACCTGTCCGCCATCCTTGCCGCGCAGTTCTTCGAGCCGGTTCGTGATGGTCGTGAAGGCTTCGGGTTCAAGCTCCTTGAAGGCGAGCGCCTGCATCTCGCGCATGTATTCATACATGCCCACCCGCTCTGCCAGCGGAGCGTAGATATCCATCGTCTCGCGCGCGATGCGCTGCCGCTTTTCCGGCTTCTTGATGAACTGAAGCGTGCGCATGTTGTGGAGCCGGTCTGCCAGTTTCACCAGCAGCACGCGGATATCTTCCGACATGGCGAGCAGGAATTTGCGCAGGTTCTCCGCCGCGCGTTCGTTCTCCGGCATCGCCTCGATCTTGGACAGCTTGGTCACGCCATCCACGAGCCGCGCGACTTCGGGACCGAAATTCTCCTCGATATCGTCAATCGTGGCGAGCGTATCCTCGACCGTATCGTGAAGCAGCGCGGTCATGATCGTTTCCTGATCGAGCTGCAGGTCGGTCATCAGCCCTGCAACTTCGATCGGGTGCGAGAAATAGGGATCGCCGCTCGCGCGCTTTTGGCTGCCGTGCTTTTGCACGGTGTAGACATAGGCGCGATTGAGCGCGGCCTCGTCGGCATCGGGGTCGTAATCCTTGACCCTTTCAACAAGTTCGTACTGGCGCAGCATTGATGTAGATATGTGCTGCGCTGCGGCATCGGGCAAGCGCAAAGCTTGCAAGCGGCAAAGCTTTTGATCGGTATTCGCCCCTATGCGACCGGGCACGCTATCTTCGTCATGCCCGCGCTAGCCCTTGCCAGTGACCCATATCCGCTCTTCCGCCTTCGTAAGATGGCTTTATATCGCCAGCCTGGCATGTCTGGTCGCGTGCGCCGGCGCTGTCGCTGCCATCGTTCTTGGCCTCGTCCAGACAGGGTCCAATGACGAGTTCGGGATCGCCGCCATAATCTGCCTGCTGGCCGCGGTGGTGTTGCGCGAAGCGGTTTCTCGCCATCGCGCGAAATTCAGGAA
This sequence comes from Erythrobacter sp. KY5, assembly GCF_003264115.1. NCBI lineage: Bacteria > Pseudomonadati > Pseudomonadota > Alphaproteobacteria > Sphingomonadales > Erythrobacteraceae > Erythrobacter > Erythrobacter sp. KY5. The sequence continues at coordinate 3,083,412 of NZ_CP021912.1, forward strand.
CGAAGACCTGCGATCCAAACTGCGCAGGCTGGAAGAAGCGAACAGACTGCTCGAACTTACCGAGACAACGGCGCGGGTCGGTCATTGGCGGCTCGATCTGGCAACCAACGAAGTTTATTGGTCGCCCGGAACTTTCGCCATTCACGGCGTCGATGGCGGATCGCCGCCACCGCTCGACAAGGCCATCGAACTTTTTCACGAAGATGATCGCGGGATCGTTGAGAACGCCGTTGAGCAGTCGCGCCAGACAGGCGTACCGTTTGAGTTTCGCGCGCGCCTGATCCGGGCGGATGGCTGCGTGCGTCACGCCCAGAGCACCGCGCTGGTCGAATTTGACGACGACGGAGCGCCGGTGGCCTTGTTCGGAGTATTCTGCGACCGGACCGAAGAAGAGGAAATGCAGACCAACTTGCGCAAGGCGCGCAACGAAGCGAACGCCATGGCCGAGGCCAAGAGCTCTTTCCTGGCAAGGATGAGCCACGAGATCCGCACCCCCATGAACGGCGTCATGGGCTTTGCCGATCTGTTGTCGCGCAGTGAGCTATCGCACGATCAGGCGCGGCATGTCGAATTAATCACGGAGTCCGGCAAGGCTCTCCAGACACTTTTGAACGATATCCTCGACCTCTCGAAAATCGAGTCCGGTGAATTCAGGATCAAAGAAGAGCCGGTCAACGTCTCTCATCTGGTCAAGCGCACGGTCCAGCTGTTCGAGCCGCTCGCCCGAGAAAAGGTCATCGGGCTATCTTTCGAGGTTTCCGATACGCTGCCGCAATTCGCGATGCTCGACGCATTGCGGCTGAGGCAAGTGCTCAGCAACCTGTTGGCAAACGCGATCCGGTTCACCGATCGCGGAGGTGTCAGGGTCATCGTTGCGCCATCGCCCTTGGGCATCGACTTTACTGTGAAAGACACAGGGACCGGCATTCCGGAATCGATGGTCGAGGCGATTTTCGATCCCTTTCTACAGGCCGATGGTGGCAAGAACAGCCCACGAGGCGGGACCGGTCTGGGTCTCGCGATCAGCCGCCAGCTTGCAGAATTGATGGGGGGTGATCTGCGCGTCGAAAGCACCGAAGGGCTTGGCTCTGCCTTCACGCTGGGGCTGCCGCTTGTGCCCGCGACCGCTATCGAGAAATCACCGCAGCCCGCCCTTGCCCGCATCGAGGAAAATCCGTGCGCAGGTTGCCAGTGCCGCATCCTGCTTGCCGAAGATTTCGACATAAATCAGGAATTGATCCGCGAAATGGGCAAACAGCTGGGTCTTGATTTCGACTTGGTAGAAGATGGCAAGGCAGCGGTTGACGCCGTTATTTCAGCGAGCGCGCGCGGAAAGCCCTATTCGCTGGTGCTGATGGATGTGCAGATGCCGCGCATGGACGGGCTCGAAGCCACCCGCGCGATCCGGGCTGCTGGCTTTGATGCAGAATCGCTGCCGATTATCGCGCTGACCGCCAATGCGTTCGAAGACGATATCGAAGCCTGTCGGCAGGCAGGCATTCAGGAGCACGTCGCCAAACCGCTTGAACTGAACAGGTTGCGCGAGGCCCTGCAGCGCTGGCTCAAGGGGACAGTCACCGCATCAGGCATGCGCCGTCCGTGCGCCGCGCGTAAAGTCAACGAGTAAGAGCGATCAGCTCCACGTCGCGCGAGGCGGCAGGCTCATCAGGATCGCGTCGATATTGCCGCCGGTCTTCAGGCCGAAAATCGTACCCCGGTCATAGACCAGGTTAAATTCGGCATAGCGGCCGCGATATTCGAGCTGCTGCGCAATGTCGGTTTCGTCAAAGTCGCTGTCCATCCGCTTGCGCACAAGCTTTGGATAGATATCGAGAAACGCCTTGCCGACATCCTGTGTGAAGGCAAAATTGCGATCGAAGCTCTGATCGTCTTCGCATTCGAGATGATCGTAGAAAATGCCGCCGACCCCGCGATGCACCTCGCGATGGGGGATGTAGAAATAATCGTCCGCCCAATTCTTGTAGCGTTCGTAATAGGTCGGATTGTGCGCCATGCATGCGGCTCGCATGGTGGCATGAAATTCTTCGGTGTCTTCCTCGTAAGGGATCGGCGGATTGAGATCCGCTCCGCCGCCGAACCATGCAGCCTGCGTGGTGAGGAACCGCGTGTTCATGTGCACCGCTGGCACATGCGGATTGTGCATGTGAGCGACCAGACTGATGCCGGTCGCGGTGAATTCCGGGTTATCGACACTCGCGCCGTTGACCTGGTTTGCGAACTGTTCGGAAAAGCGTCCACGAACGGTCGACACATTCACGCCGACCTTTTCAAACACCTCACCTTTCATCAGGCCCTGCACGCCTCCGCCGGGGTCATCATTGCCCTCTTCCTCGCGGTTCCACGGCGTGTATTGAAAGCTCGCATCAGAGCCAGCCTCGCGCTCGATACTTTCGAAAGCGGCGCAGATCTGGTCCCTCAGGCTTTCAAACCATTCTTTCGCCCGGCTCGTATGGGCTGCCCACTCGCTCATGCTTTTCGATCCCTTCCCGTCTTGGCTCGGCATTGCCCGATGACAGCATGAGTGTCCACCCGCTTTGACACTTGTCAAACGCCTGCAATCGCGCCAGATGGGGCGCATGGTTCCCGTTTCGTTCCCGCGTGATTCTGGCGCTCCACTCCCCTTCGCCGGGGAAGAGCTTGTCCTGACCAGGTCGAACGCGCTTTATTGGCCGCGCGAGCGTGCGTTGCTGGTTGCGGACCTGCACCTTGAAAAGGGAAGCTGGTTTGCCAGCCATGGCCAGATGCTCCCGCCCTATGACAGCCGCGAAACGCTTGAGCGGTTGGCGGACACGGTCAAGACAACGGGCGCGCGCCGGGTCATCACTTTGGGCGACAATTTTCACGACGATGACGGGGTCAGCCGCCTCGATCCTTTCGCGGCCGGTATGCTCGAGACGCTGACGCGCGCACTCGACTGGGTGTGGATCACGGGCAATCACGATGAAAACATGCACCGGTCTTTCGGTGCTCAACTGGCAAACGAGATGGAGATCGGGGGCATCGTCCTGCGTCATGAAGCGCGCATGGGCGAGACGCGGCCCGAGCTTTCGGGTCACTACCACCCCAAGATGCGCGTGCATGTCAGGAACCGGCACATCGCGCGGGCCTGCGGCGTGATAAGCCGATCGCCAAACTCCGGCGACCGTATGATCCTGCCCGCATTCGGCGCCTATACCGGCGGGATGGATGCAGGCTCGCCCGAAATCCTGAAGGCGCTCAGCCCGGCCAACAGGATCGACGCGGTGCTGCCTGCGAAGGGCAAATTAGTCACCTTTCCGCTTTATCGCGCGGCAGCGTAAGACTCATCTGGAGTTTTGCGCCCCGGAGCACTACATAAGGCGCATCAAGACTCAGGCTACAACAGGAGAACACACATAGCCCGTCCACCTCGGCGTTCGATGGCCCCGCCAACTAAAAGCGGCCCTCGCTACGATCAGTTTATCCAGGTTCCCAAGGTCCGCGTCATCGATGACGAAGGCGAGAATCTGGGCGTCATGTACACCCGCGAAGCAGTCGAGCAGGCCCAGGAGAAAGGCCTGAACCTGGTTGAGGTCAGCCCCAACGCTGATCCGCCGGTGTGCAAGTTCCTCGATGTCGGCAAGTACCGCTACGAAGCGCAGAAAAAGGCAAACGCCGCGCGCAAGACGCAGAAGACGCAGGACATCAAGGAAGTCAAAATGCGTCCCAACATCGACACGCATGATTACGACGTGAAGATGAGGAACGTGAACAAGTTCATCGACAATGGCGACAAGGTGAAGGTCACCCTGCGCTTTCGCGGGCGCGAAATGGCTCACCAGCATCTCGGTATGGATCTGCTCAAGCGGGTTCAGGAAGATGTCGAGGAAATCGCCAAGGTCGAAGCATTCCCACGCCTCGAAGGCCGCCAGATGCTGATGGTGCTCGCACCGAAGTAACCTTCAGGGTGCCGGGTGAACCATGGTCCGGTATCTGGGCCCACCATCCGGCACCTGCCATTCCTCAATAATCTCGAAACCCAGCCTCATATAAATCGCGACATTGCTTTGGGTCGCGGTTTCCAGAAGCGTGCCGAAGCCCTGTGAGGCGGCATGTTCGACGCCTTTTCGGATCAATGCCCCTCCCCATCCCTTGCCCTGCGCGTCGGGCGCGACGCCGACGAAGCGCAGATAGACATGCGGTTGCGGATCGGGATGGCGCGCGGCCATGGCTTCGGCCAGCTTGAGCCCGCGCAAAAGGACCGGGCCGAACACCCGCGCCAGCCGCAGGTTGTCGCGAAAGCTTGCCATGATGCTATCCCTGACCACGCCCGGCGGATACCACAAGGACACCGCTTTCGCATCGGGCGAGGCCAGCACTTCTCCATGACGATGCGATTGCTGCACCATCACTTCGAAAAAGGTAGGCAGCGCACGGCGGCGGCGCTCCGCATCGGGCAGCAGCCATGTCAGCGCCGGATCGTCCTGAAACGCGAGCGCCAACGTCTCGGCAATCTGCGCCGCTTTGTCGCCTGGCTCGACAGACAGGACAGGGCGATCTTCTCTCACAGGACCTGCATGGCCATGGGCCGGCTCATCATCGCAAAAGCCAGCGCCGCCGCGATGCCGCCGAGGAAGAGGGTCAACGCGACCGACTTTCGCCAGGCACCCGTCACTAGCAGGATCGCGGTGGCTCCTGCATTCGAAACCAGCCCCATCGTCACCACTCCTGTCGGAAAAACGTCGCGCGAGATCCACGACAGGCCAAAGCAATAGCCGACCAACAGCGCGATGACAGCCCATCCATAAAGCCGGATCAACGGCATCGCCGCTTCAGCACCTTCGATGCGCAAAAGGCGGATCAGCAGCGGCGCGGGCAGCAAAAGCATGGGCAGGCCCACGAAAAGGCCGGTCCCGGCGATCTTGATAAGCAGAATTGCATCGAGATAGGTCATCACTTGCCCCGTCATTCGACCTGAGCACTAATCGCAAGCCACGCCGATTTCCAAACAAAAGCACGCAGCTGCCGGATGGGCGAGCGATGTTGCCGAGCCAACAAAGCGCTGATCTGGAACGACGAACGACAATCGCTTTCGACGAAAAACAGGTATCGTCCGATTGCCGGGAACACACCCGGCGTTCTTCAGGTTATACACTGACACCAGAGGCGCGGACCGGTGCGATGCCCTTTATGCGAACTTTCGGGCACACCCCCACGCACCGGTCCCACTCCTCTGACCAACACCAGATCACTCCCCAGGCCCCGTCCCCCGGCCGACCACCCCGCCAAAGACCCCGTTGAAGAAGGGTCGGCCATTTCAGGAAGGAATACGACGCACATGCCCCGCATTCAGGCTCTTCTGCTGGCAGCATCGGCCCTTGCGATGACCGGCGTTCCGGCGACCGCGCAGGCACAGCCTGCCGCCGACCCCCAGTTCGAAACCTTCGCACCCAAGGGCGCGCCGATCGACCACACGATCGACTATTCGATCTGGGACGAAGCGATGAAGAACCTGGTCGTTTCGATGGGGCCGAGCCTTCGTGAGACCGCGGGCTCTCCGCCGCAGAGCTTTGGCACGCGTCGCCAGTACGGGCACACGTCGCGCTATCGCCTCGAAGGCTCGCGCATCATGTTCAGCTTCCTCGATGCCGACATCCGCGCAAGCTTCGGCGAATATCGCCGCGACCTCGAAAGCGTCGCCGACAAGGTCGATATCCAGTCGCTTTCGCGCAACGAACAGCTCGCATACTGGATCAATCTCCACAACGTCGCGATGATCGAACAGATCGCCGATGCATGGCCCGTGCGCCAGCCGCGTGAGATCGAAATCGGCGGCGTTCCGCTTGACGAAGCCCGCTTCATCACCGTCGAAGGCATCGCGATGAGCCCGCGCGACATTCGCGAAAAGATCGTCTTTGCCAACTGGAGCGATCCCAAGGTCATTTACGGCTTCTGGCGCGGCGAGATCGGTGGTCCTTCGATCCAGCGCGAAGCGTTCAACGCCGACAATGTCGCCCGCCTGCTCGATCGCGGTGCGCGTGACTTCGTGAACTCGCTTCGCGGCACGCAGAAAAGCGGCTCGACCCTTGAGGTGTCGGAACTCTACCGCGAGGCAGCGCCGTTCTTCTTCGACAATTTCGAAGCCGACCTGCGCGCGCATATTGCAACCTACGCTGATGAGGACACAGCCGCGCTGCTCGCCGGCACCACCCGCTTGGAAGCCTCGGTGAGCGAACCCGACATCGCCGACCTTGCAGGTGGCGTGCGTGAGCCGAGCTACCAGAACATCCAGGGCGCCGACGGCAACCAGGCAAGCTTCCGCATTCCGCAGAGCATGCAGCGCCTGCTCGCCCAGCGTGAAGAGAAGTTCCAGCGCATCATCCGCGAGGGCCGCACCGGAACGGTCACCTTCTCGAACATCGACCTGCCCGGCGATCCGGAGGGTGACGGCGAAGTCGAATAAGACAGACCGGAAAGTCTCAGCATCAGAAAAAGGCCGCAGGAACCAGCGTGGTTTCTGCGGCCTTTTCTTACTTAACCGCGAAATATTGTTACATAATTGAAAAGTCGGGGTTTTTGAGGCATGTAATGTCGCATCATTGATTGCAGCAAGGAACCGTTTCCTCATGCCCGGCTTTCGTCTCCCCGCCCTTTCCATCGCCGCGTCGAGCATCGTCGCGCTTTCCGCTATGCCTGCTGCTGCGGAAAGCATGGTCCCACAGGAACGACCTGAAAGCAGCGCAGAAGAGCCCGCATCCTACATCCCTGCATCCACCGAAGGCACGAGGCCCGCTGCTGACGACCGGTTCGCGATCTTCACCCCGACCGACGCTCCGGTTCGCCACCGCATCGACTTCGAGAATTACGATTACATCTTGAAGAACATCGTCATCGCAATGGGGCCGAGCACGCGCCAATTGCCATTCCGCCGGGCAGAAGCGGTGGGCACCCGCATCAGGCAGGGACACAAATCGCCGTACAGGCTTGAGGGCAGCCAAGTCATGTTCCTGTTCATGGAGAATGATGCGAAGGCCGCTTTTACCGACTACCGGCGCGAGCTGGAGGGGATCACCGACACGCTCGACATCGCCAGTCTGCCGCGCAACGAGCAACTGGCTTTCTGGTTTAACTTCCACAACATTGCGATGCTAGAGCAGCTCGCAACCAACTGGCCCACGCGCGAACCGGCAGAGATCGAGATCGATGGTGCGCCGCTCAACGATGCCAAGTGGCTGACCGTGCGCGGCATTCCGATGAGCCTGCGCGACATTCGTGAGAATATCGTCTTCGCCAACTGGAAGAGCCCGAAGGTCATTTACGGTTTCTGGCGCGGTGACATGGGCGGACCCGCCCTCGAGCGCGAGGCCTACACTGCGGCCAATGTGAACTCGCTCCTCGATATTGCGGCGGAAGATTTCGTCAATTCCTTGAGAGGAACCCAGAAGCGCGGCGATAGGCTCGATGTATCGACGCTTTACGACGAAACGCGCGAATACTACTTCCCCGATTTCGAGACCGATGTGCGCGCGCACCTCGCATCTTACGCGCATGAGGAAGTCAGCGAGATCCTTTCCAGGACCAGCACGCTCACCGCCTCGATCAAGGATGGCACGATCGCCGACCTGTCTGGCGGAGCGCGCTTTGCAAACTACCTTTTCAATTCCACGCAAGGCAATCCGCTGTTCTACGACGATGCCCCGTCGAGCCGTGTCCCGATCCCGCTCTGGCTGCATCTCAACGATCGCGAGCGCAAGCTTGAACGCATGGAGCGCCAGGACATCCCGACAGGCCGTGTCATCTTCTCCAATATTGACCTCCCGGGCGATCCGCCGAATAAGAACGCTGTCGAATAAGGACGCGTTTTTATGAATCCAATCCGCGAAGCTGCACTCTTTGGCGCATGCCTGATCGCTTTGACTTGCGCGCCCGTGGCGGCGGCACAAGAAGCTGGCGCCATGTATGCCTCAGGTCAGCCTGAAGAAGCGCGCGCCGATCCCTTTGCCATTTTTGTGCCCACCAACGATCCGATCCGTCACCGGATCGATTACGAGATCTGGGATTTCGCGCTCAAGAATATCGTGATTTCGATGGGGCCTTCCACCCGGTCGCGGCCCTATGCGGAAACTCCGCCGATGGGCACGCGCGTCCGTCAGGGGCACAATTCGCGATACCGGCTCGAAGGCTCGATGGTTTCGTTCTCCAGCTTTCAGACCGAGACCATCGAAAGCTTTGCCGAATATCGCCGCGACCTCGAAAGCGTCGGCGACAAGCTCGACATCTCCTCCCTGCCGCGCAACGAACAACTCGCCTTCTGGATCAACCTCCACAATGTCGCATTGATGGAGAAGATTGCGGCGGAATGGCCCGTGCGCCAGCCACACCGGATCGAGGTGGACGGTGTGCTGCTCGACAGCGCGAAGTTCATCACGGTTGCGGGCGTCCCGATGAGCCTCAAGGACATTCGCGAGCGGATAGTCTTCGCCAACTGGAAGAGCCCGAAAGTCATCTACGGCTTCTGGCGCGGCGAAATCGGTGGGCCGGCGCTTGAGCGCATGGCCTATACCGGCAACAATGTCGGATCGCTTCTGGACCTGGCGGCAGAAGATTTCGTGAACTCGCTGCGCGGCACGCAGAAACGCGGCGACCAACTCGACGTCTCGCGGCTCTACACCGAAGCAGCGCCCTTCTATTTCCCCGATTTCGAGAATGACCTGCGTGCGCATCTGGCCGAATACGCCAATGAGGAAGTCGCGGAAATCCTCGCCGAGACGGGCATGGTGCGCGCCTCCATCGCGGAGCAGGATATCGCCGATCTGTCAGGCGGATCGCGCGGGGCAAACTATCTTAACGGCTCATCCAGTGGCAGCCGCCCCGGCATTCCACCGGGTGCGGCGCTTCTGCTGGTCCAGCGAGAGCGAAAGCTTGAGGTGCTGCGCCGCGAGGAAGTGCCGACAGGCCGCGTGATCTTTTCGAACATAGACTTGCCGGGCGACCCGCCGAACAAGAACGCGGTCGAATAGCTCCACTAGGTCATATGCCTGATGGCCTAGGCTGCTCGCGTTCAGCGCGAGTCCATCAATTAAGGGTAAACTCCTGATTCTCGGACGTATTTTGTCAGGTGGAGGCATTAAATGATCAAGTCCCCGCAACTTCGTTTCGCCGCAGCTTTGACTGCTTCAGCGGGGCTTGTCGCGCCGCTTGCCGCTGAAAGTCCGGCAGCGGTCGCTCCAGCGCAATCTCAGGCAGGCAGCAGCACGGCTAGGGTCGACACGGCGCTTACCCGTTTCGCCCCGCAAGCCGATCGCCGCGAACATCGCATCGACTATGAACACTGGGACGAGGCGCTGGCATGGATGGTCGTTCCAATGGGGCCGTCCGTGCGCCAAGGTGCACCCCGGGTCAATCCGACCACAGGGACCCGGCGGATCTATGGTCACGAATCGCGCTTTCGTCTTGAAGGCAACCGTGTCGCATTCTCGTTCCTCAATGACGAGATACTGACCGGGATAAGTGATTATCGCGCAGCGCTTGAACGCGTGGGGTCCGACCTCGATCTCACCGCGATCCCGCGCAATGAACAGCTGGCCTTCTGGCTGAACCTCCACAACGTTGCCGTCGTAGAGGCGCTGGCGAAAGAATATCCGCTGAGCGAGCTCGATGCCTCGATTGATGACGCCAAGTTGGTGACAGTCGCAGGCGTGTCGCTTTCGCCGCGCGAGATTCGCGAAGGCATCGTGTATCCAAACTGGCGCGATCCGAAAGTCATCTACGGCTTCTGGCGCGGAGCGATCGGCGGTCCCTCGATCCAGCGGATCGCCTTTACCGGCGACAATGTGGACGCCCTGCTTTCGCTGTCAGCCGAGGAATTCGTGAATTCGCTGCGCGGTGTCGAACGCTGGGGCGGTGCGCTGCGGGTCAGCCCGATCTATCAGGAGGCGGAGCCGTTCTATTTCAGCGAGAATGACAGCCTGCGCGCGCACCTGTCGCAATATGGGCGCGAGGACGTGCGAGAGCTGGTCTCTGAGACGCAACAGGTCGCTTACACGGATCTGGAAACCGATATTGCCGACCTGTCTCGCGGTGAGAAAGAGATGGTCTACTCACCGCTGCAGATCATCCAGTGCCGCGGGGCCTGCGATCCGAACACGATTGGGGTGTCTGCCGCCATTTCGGTCCGCAATCGCCCACATCTCGCGATCCAGCGTCTCATGATTGAGCGTCAGTACAAGCTGGAACGGGCCGCGAAGCGGGGCATTCGCACCGGCATGGTAATCTATGGCAATGGCGAATATTCCGAAGGCGAAGCGCCGCCTGAAGTCGAATAGGCCTCGACAAGAACCCTGCGCCCCCGCGCGATGTGACACGCATGGCAAAGGGGCGCTGGTTTTGCCCACATCATACTAGACAATGCGACCTTCAAACCGGTTGCAAGCGCAACCAGTGCGCGATAATTCCTGAGCCAACAGGCGAAGGGGAGAGGCGCTTCTGCGGAGGTTAGAAGCGGGCGCCCCGTTCGTCCTGCCAATCGGCTCCTGCCTTCCTGGGAGCGTTATTCAGGAAGGACGACGCGTTCCCATGACCGACGCCATTGACGCAACCGACACCCCCACTCCGCGCCGCAAGCCCAAGCCCGAGCGCACCGAGATCGCGGGCCGCCCGCTCAAACCCTCCACGCTGATGATGGGCCACGGCTATGATCCCGAGCTTTCCGAAGGCTCGCTCAAGGCTCCGATCTTTCTCACCTCCACCTTTGCTTTCCCAAGCGCGGCGGATGGCAAGCGTCACTTCGAAGGCATCACGGGAAAGCGGCCGGGCGGAGCGGAAGGGCTTGTCTATTCGCGCTTTAACGGCCCGAACCAGGAAATCCTCGAAGACCGGCTCGCGATCTGGGACGGCGCGGAGGATGCGCTGACCTTCTCCAGCGGGATGACCGCGATCTGCATCCTGATGATGGCATATGTGAGCCAGGGCGACGTGATCGTCCATTCCGGCCCGCTTTATGCCGCATCCGAGGGTTTCGTCGCGAAAGTGCTCTCCAAGTTCGGCGTCACCTATATCGACTTTCCAGCAGGGGCGGGCCGCGAAGAGCTGGACGAGGTGCTTGAGCGCGCCAAGAAGCAGGCGAGTGAAAACGGGGGCAAGGTTGCGATGATCTACCTTGAAAGCCCGGGCAACCCTACCAATGCGCTGGTCGATATCGAGGCGGTAAAGGCCGCGCGCGATGCTTCGCTCGACTGGTCGTGCCCGATCGCGATCGACAATACGTTCCTCGGGCCGCTGTGGCAGCGCCCGCTGGACCATGGCGCAGACATCGTCGCCTATTCGCTGACCAAGTATGTGGGCGGGCATTCCGATCTGGTCGCGGGCTCTATTGCCGGCGCGCAGAAGTGGATGGACCCGGTGCGCGCGCTGCGCAACACGATGGGCGGCATCGTCGATCCCAACACCGCGTGGATGCTGCTGCGAAGCCTTGAAACGGTCGAATTGCGCATGCAGCGCGCCGGCGAAAACGCGGCCAAGGTCTGCGCTTTCCTCAAGCAACATCCGAAGGTCGAGGGGCTCGGCTATCTCGGCATGATCGAGGATAAGCGCCAGCAGGACATCTATGACCGCCATTGCCTCGGCGCTGGTTCGACCTTCAGCGTTTTCCTGAAAGGCGGCGAGGCCGAATGCTTCCGCTTCCTCGATAGCCTCACCATTGCCAAGCTCGCGGTCAGCCTCGGCGGGACAGAGACGCTGGCGAGCCATCCCGCTTCGATGACCCACCTGTCGGTTCCACATGCGCGGCGCCAGATGCTCGGCATTTCGGACAGTCTGGTGCGCATCAGCATCGGGATCGAGGATGCAGACGACCTTATCGCCGACTTCGAACAGGCGCTGGACTGCGTCTGATCTTTCGGCCTAACTCTCGCCGCACAAAGCGAGAGGAATGCCATGACCGACGAGAGAAAGCCCGTATGTCTGGTGCTGGGGGCAGGCGCTGGAATTGGCGGCAACACGGCAATACGCTTTGCCAAGGGCGGATATCACATCGTCCTTGCGCGCCGATCTGATGGGGACGGGCTGGCAAAGCTCGTCTCCGAGATCGAAGCGCAGGGCGGCTCGGCCACCGGCACGCTTATCAACGCGGTCGAGGATGGCACGATCGAGCAATTGGTCGAGACGACCGAGCGCGATATCGGCCCGATCGCGGTTTGCCTGTTCAATCTCGGGGCGCAAATCGGCAATCGCGCGTTCTTCGATACCTCGCACAAGGCGTTCGAGCTTGGCTGGCGGATGACGAGCTATGCGCTGTTTCGTCTGGGACAGGCGATGCTTCCCGCGATGGTTGAGAGAGGCAGCGGCGTGCTGCTTGTCACGTCCGCGACCTCCGCCATGCGCGGCAATGCGGGCCAGCACAGCCACGCGGCGGCTATCGGCGGACGGCGCATGCTGTGCCAGTCACTCAACGCCGAATTCGCTCCTCAGGGCATCCATGTCGCGCATGTCGTGGTCGATGCGCCTGTCGATGCGCCGGACACGCTGGGCCGGCTGCTTGGCGACAAATATGAGGCGTTCAAGGCGTCGAAGGGAGAAGACGGGATTGTCGACCCCGCCGCTCTCGCGGAGACGTACTGGCATATCGCCCACCAACCACGCAGCTGCTGGAGCTTCGAGGTCGACGTGCGGCCCTGGACCGATGTGCCGTGGTGGAACGACAATCCGCCAGCCGCGATCACCACAAGCCCGCGCGATGGCAAGACCGCTTTTGGAGGCGAAAAGGACTAAGCTTCGATCAGGATTGCTCGTAGGCCTGCATTTTTCAGGTTGCGCCAGACTGCCCAGAGGCAGCGGCAGAAAACGCGTTCCTTCTATCGACCTGTTGAGACAGGAGAACCGCCCTCGCCAGGCCATCCCATATTGGACAGCCCGTTCTCAAATCGCCAGTCGGCCACCCTCTTCGCACGCGCTTCCATCAGCTCGATTGCGAGACTGCGCTCATGCAGCCAGCCAGAACGGTCGACCTTCATGGCGGCAAGCTGTTGATCGAAAAGAAACTGGTTCATCGGCATCTCGGTGCACCCTTGCAAGAGAGAAGGAAGCGTGAGCCGGGAGGATGATTGCCCCCCGGCCCTGCGTTGTTGTCAGCCCTGCTGTTTGCTGGCCTGATCCTTCTGGTTCTGGCCGTCGCCCTGCTGGTGTTGCAGGTTCACGGCGGACTTCTTCCCGCCATCGACTTCCTTCGTTTCGTAGCTGTAACGCTGATCGACCTTCGGGACCTGACCTTCCTGTTGAAGGTCGGCCTTCTTGAACCTGAGCACGTCGCCGCCATTCTCTGCGGTGATCGAGCCTGCGCCCATGCTACTGTCGTAGCTCTTGATTTTGCCAAAGTGTGCCATGTGTCATTCCTTCATACGAGTTTGCAGCGCGCCAGAATTGACCCGGCTGCGACTATGAGGCGGAACTGAAGGAAAGGGCTTTCGAAGTAGAAAGCGATCACCGTCGATTACGACTGGTAGCTGATTATTAGATGGCCATGCCGGGCCATGAATACAACAGCCGCCATCGCTTTATATATTTGTGTGATTGAAGTCTGCGGCAAACGCTGGATTTCGGCTAGTGCAGGCTAACCTTTCCATTCCCGCCGTTCTTCGGCAGCGCGCAGGACTTCGTAGGCGACCTGGAGTTTCTGGAACTCGGCTGCCGCCTCTTCGTCGCCCGGTTTTACATCGGGGTGCACGACTTTCGCCTTGGTGCGATACGCCTTCTTGATAGCCGCAAAATCGGCGTCGGCTTCAAGCTCCAGCACGTCGAGCGCGCGCATCTCATCTGCCGAGCGCGACCCATCGCCTGATCCGGTCCAGCCGTAATGCGAAGCCTCGGCATATCCGGCACTTTCGGCGCGTTCGGCCTTTGCGCGTTCTTCTTTCTGCTCTTTGTCGAGACCCTCGAAATAGTCCCAGCCCTTGTTGTATTCGGCGGCGTGTTGCTGACAGAAATACCAGCGATCCGGGCTGTTGGGTGATTTGGGCGCAGGGCAATTGCCCGGCTCATCGCAACCGTGACGGTCGCAGATGCGCACATTGGTCGTCTCGCGCGAAGAGCCGTAGCCACGCCAGCGCGGAAAACCCCAGTCGTTGGAACGCCGTGCCTTAGGCATGGCAGTGCGCAGTGGGGCTGTGGCCGGCGGGGCTGATGCAGTTGGTCGGATAAATCACGCGCCTAACCTAGGGTCGGTGGCGCGGATTGGAAAGGTGTGGAACCAGTTGCGATGTGAAATGTTGCATTGCAACTAATACTTCACACTTTCGTCGCATTGCGCGGCAGCACGATCAGGACCTGATGAGCCAACAATTGACCATATCCAGTCTGTTTTCAGCGCTCGCGCTGGTCTGCCTCGCGCTAGTCGCGCGGGTCGGAGCGGACCGTGACGTGCAGATCGGCACTACAGGCCCCGTCGCTCAGGTCATTTCAAGCAGCAACGGCGCGAAGTAGACGCTCCAGCGCACAAGCGAACGCCCGCCCCTCCCTGCCGGGAGAGACGGGCGCGCATCGTTTTGTAATCGCGATCAGTTGATGATGATGCTCGCAGCGCGGCGGTTCTGCGACCATGCCTCGGGGCTGGAAGCGAGCGCGACCGGGCGCTCCTTGCCGTAGCTGACAGTGCGGATGCGGTTTGGCGAAACCCCAAGGCTGACCAGATAGTTCTTCGCTGCATTGGCGCGGCGCTCACCCAGAGCAAGGTTATATTCGCGCGTGCCGCGTTCGTCGCAGTGCCCTTCGATCGTGAAGGTCAGCTGCGGGAAACGGGCAAAATACTGCGCCTGCGCCTGAAGCGCGGCTGCATCGGTGCTGTCGATGTTGAAGCGGTCGGTGTCGAAATAGATCACGCTCGACGAGCCGACGGCGGACTCGAAATGCCCCTGTGTTCCGGGAACCGGGCCGGTGGGAGCGGTCGAAGCCGGTGCCGGGGTCGGCGTCGGGGTCGAAACCGGCGCGGGCGGCAATTCTTCGGGAGCCTTCTTGGCACACGCGCCCAGCGCAAGTGCGGAAGTCATCAGAGCGAGCGTGGCCGCTTTGGAAACGGAGAAAGTCATAAATTTGCTCTCCTATCTTGGAGCCGGTCAGCAATGCGCACCGGGCAGGTTTAACCTTGTAAGTTCGTGGGGGTAAAACGCAATCAGGGACGAATGGGTCCCCATGCTGGGTCCGATGCATCGACCGGCGTCGGCAATCTCCTTTCGTTGCGGCCGGTGAGGTCGACCTGCCACAGCGAGGAACGACCGGCATCGCGGGTGGTCCGGAAAAACTGGATGATCCGGCCATTTGGCGCCCAGGTGGGGGCCTCGTCCTGCCAGCCGTTTGTAAGGACGCGCAAGGACCCTCCCGATGGGGTCATGACGGCGACGTTGAAATCGCCTGCAATGCGCGTGAAGGCGATCTGGTCGCCGCGCGGGCTCCATTCAGGCGTGGCGCAGCGCCCGCCGAAGAAGGTGATGCGGCGCTGGTTCGAACCGTCCGCATCCATGATGTAGCATTGCTGCGTTCCCGAACGGTCGCTTTCGAACACGATCCGGCGACCATCGGGCGAGTACGATCCTCCGATGTCGATACCGGGCGTATTGGTCAGCCGCTCGCTTCTCCCACCGGTTACTGGCACGCGGTAGATGTCGGTGTTGCCCGCAACGGCCATCGAATAGAGGATATGGCGACCATCAGGCGACCAGCGCGGCGCAAGCGTCGGGTTCTGGTTCTCCGTCACCAGCGTCTGCTGGCCGCTGCCGATGTCATAGACATAGATGCGCGGGTTTCCGTCGACATAGGACAGGTAGAGGATCTTCGAATAGTCGGGCGAATAGCGCGGGGTGAGCGCGGTTGCGCTGCCGAGGGTGAGGAAGCGGTGGTTCGCGCCGTCCGAATCCATCACTGCGAGGCGCTTGACCCGGTTATCCTTGGGCCCGGTTTCCGCGATATAGGCGATGCGGCTGTCGAAGAACGGGCTCTCTCCGGTCAGGCGCGCATAGATGAGGTCGGAGCATTTGTGCGCCGCGCGCCGCCAGTCTGCCGGGCGCACCACCCAGCCTTCGCGGATCAGCTCGTCCTGAAGCGCGACGTCGTAGAGATAGCAGCCGACCACCAGGCGATCATCGCCGCGCGCGCGGACATAGCCATGCACCAGCATCTCCGCCCCGCGCCCGGTCCAGCTCGACCAGCTGGGCGCGGTAATCTGCTGAAAGCGCGGCTCGGGCAAGCTGTCGGGACCGGTCGGCTTGAACAGGCCATTGTTGCGCAGATTTGCCGTGATGACCCGCGCAATCTCGCGGCCCAGCGCCGCGGTGCCGTCGCTGTTCGCAGGGGTCGGGCGGTCTGCATCGGTAGCGAAGGAGGGAATCGCGATGCCAAGGTCCTGCCAGTCGCTTTCGTCAGTGACCGTACCGCGCAGCGGGCCAAGCTCTTCGCCATCGTCGCCCTCGATCGCGATATCTTCGACCTCACCGCCTTCACCAAGCGGTTCGCCAAGGTCCTGATTCTGAGCGGTCGTTATCGACGCGGACGTGGCCATGAGGCCAGCGATGAGGGTGACGAAAATCTTGGTCTTCATGGGGTCAGAGCCTTCTGTTGAATTCCCATTCGAGGTCTTTCCAGCGACTGTAGAATTGCTCGGGCAAGTTGAAAGGGGCAGCAAGCTGGACCGCGCGAATTGCGCGTTCGCAGTGCAGGCCTGCTTGTGGACGATTGCTGTCGGTCACACTGCGGGAAACATTGGTGCAGCGCGGGCGGCCCTTGAGGCTGCCGTCTTCGTTGAGCTGCCAGGTTACCACCGATTCAAGCAGTTCGGCCTCCACCCCTGAGGGCGCGTTCCAGTGCGGGCGCAACTGGCGCGTGATGGCCGATGCCAATGCGGCGCGTTCCGCGCGGCCGAATGTTGCTGCCGGGGCGCTGGTTGTATCGGTCTGGGTCGAGCTGCCCTGTCCCTCGAGGAAGTTGTCGCCGATGCGGCTGCCGCCTGCGGGCTGCTCGGCGCGGCGCTGAGAGGGTTGCTGGCGGGTTTCTTCGGGACGGCGGCGGTCGCGGGTGTCGGGCGGCGCCTGTGTGCGAGGTTGCGTCCGCGTTTGCGGGCGCGGCGGTGTGGGCGGCGCGGTTTCCGCAGCAGGCTGCGACGAGGCCTCCTCCGGCGGAGAAGGAATATCGGTCAGCGTCGGCGCAATCGCCGCGCGGCTTTCGGGCACCGGATTGGGCGCGGTCGATTCAAGGCTTACCTCGGTCGCGAGGCTCACCGCGACGCGTTGCGGCGGGGTGAAAGGTTCAGGCGCGAACAGGACCTGCGCCGCAAGCAACGCGACCAGCGCGCCGTGCAGCACGATCGCGGCGATCAGCCCGATCCTGTCTTCAGTCCTGAACGTGCTCTCTCCCATCTCTGCCTCTCGCTATGGGGGAGTAACTGAACCGTCGGTGACCAGCGAGATCGAGGTGAAGCCGGCACGGCCAAGCTCACCCATCACCGCCATCACCCGGCCATAATCGAGGCTGCGATCGCCGCGAAGGACAATCGTGGGCAGCTCTCCCGCCGCGTTGCGGTCAAGCGTCGCCAGCGCATCGGGCAGAGCGCCGGTCGGCACGGCGTCATCGCCGATATAGACGCGGCCATCGCTGTCGATGCTGATCGTCACCTGCTCCCGCGCTTCCTCGACCGGATTGGCGCGGCTCTCGGGAAGTTCGATCGGCACGCCCACGGCGGGCAGCGTCACCGTCACCATGAAGATGATGAGCAGCACCAGCATCACATCGACCAGCGGCGTGACGTTGATCTCCGCCATGGCCGCACGCTTGCGGCTGGAACGGCGAGAGCGCGCACCCGAAGAAGAGGCAAGCGAGACGCCCATTACGCTCTATCCAGCTCGCGGCTCAGGCCTGCGTGGACCTTGTCGGCGAAGCGGTGAAGCTTTGCCTCGTACTGGTTCACCGCGTTCGAGAAACGGTTATAGGCGATCACCGCCGGGATAGCAGCGAATAGGCCGATTGCGGTGGCGAACAGTGCCTCTGCGATGCCCGGTGCGACGACTGCGAGCGATGCCGATTGCTGCGCGCCGATCTGGAAGAAGCTGTTCATGATGCCCCACACGGTTCCGAACAGACCCACGAACGGCGCAACCGATCCGGTCGTGGCGAGGAAGTTGAGCTTGCCCGCCAGTTCGTCGGCCTCCTCTGCGACCTGGCTTTCCATCGCCGCGCCGATACGTTCGCGCGCGGCGGGGCGGTCGGGCGCGCCTGACTTGGTTGAGCGCCGCCATTCGTCGAGCCCTGCTCCTGCCACGCGGGCAGATGGCACTGTCGCGCGGCGCTGTTTGGTCAGCATCGCTTCGCGGTCGCGCGTGTCCCAGAACTCAGCCTCGTATCCGCGCGATGCGGAATTGAGCTTGCCGATGCGCAGCATGAACGACACGATGATCGCCCAGGTCCAGATGCTTGCAAGGATCAGCCCGATCATCACCGCCTGAACCACGATATCGGCGGCCAGAAACAGCTCAATCGGATCGAGCCGCGTCGGCCCAAGAGAGGTGGCCCCCGCTTCGGCGAGCCCGGCGCTCAACAGGTCAATCAGCACTCTCTAGCTATCCTCTCGTGTCATGAATTGGTTGAAGGCCTCGCGCCATTCGGCAGGCTGGCGCTTGGGCCGGCCTTCGAGCGATATGAACCCGACGCGCAAGGTCGCTTCGCACAGGCCTTCCTCGCCGCGCCTTGCAATCTGGTGCATCCGGCAACTTGCCGCGCCCAGTTCGGTGCAGGTGGTGGTGATCACCACGTCATCGTCGAGCTTTGCGGGCCGCAGATATTTGAGATGTATCTCGGAAACGGCGTACGCACCGCCCGCACCTTCGCCATCTGCTCCTGCCTCGATCTCGGCGCGCTGGTCGATGCCCAGCATCCTCAGCAAATCGCTGCGAGCACGCTCGAACCAGCGCAGATAATTGGCATGATAGGTGATGCCTGAAAGGTCGGTATCCTCGTAATAGACGCGCACCGCATAAAGGTGCTGCGAACCATCGATGACGCCGCCCGGAGGAGTTGGTTTTACCATGTTGCAAAGCCACCTAGCGCAGCGGAGATTCGCTGGAAAGGTGCGTTTGTCGCTGGCCGCATGAACGGGGACGAAACGAATCTCAGCTGCGGTGAGGTGTTAGAAGTCGGAAACGACGCCGCAGGCGTCGCAAGGGCGACTGCCCGCCCGCAGCGGGCGCAGCTTTGCTGCGCGTCTAGCGAGGACGCACACGCGGATGCGTGTGCGAAATGCTAACGAGCTATCATCGGACCCAGAGGCTGGCCGCCGAAGATATGGACATGCAGGTGCGGGACTTCCTGTCCGCCATGCGCGCCGATATTCGCCATGAGGCGATAGCCGGGTTCGACAAGGCCCTTCATGCGGGCCACTTCGCCGACCGCGCGGATAAAGCCGCCGATTTTCTCGTCCGATGCCTTTGCGCTGAAATCGTCCCAGCTGACATACTTGCCCTTGGGAATCACCAGCGTGTGAATTTCCGCCTGCGGATTGATGTCCTCGAACGCGAAGGCCCAGTCGTCTTCGTAGACTTTGTTCGACGGAATTTCCCCGCGCAGGATCTTCGCGAAGATGTTGTCGTCATCGTAAGGCAGCGTCGGGTCGATCGGCATGATTTACTCCTTGCGACAGAAATCAGGGGCGTGAAGCTTTTTCCTCGAGCCCCGAAAGCCCCTCTCGCCGGTCGAGTTCGGCAAGGACGTGGTCGAGGCTGACACCCTTGGCCTGAAGCAGGACGAGCAGATGGAAGATGAGGTCGGCGCTTTCGCTCACCAGTTCCTCGTTCGAGCCGGAGACCGCCGCGATCACCGCCTCGGTCGCTTCCTCGCCCAGCTTCTGCGCGATCTTGGACAGGCCTTTGGCGTTGAGCTTGGCGACGTAGCTGGTCTCAGGCGAGGCAGCGCGGCGCTGCGCGATGGTCTTTTCGAGGCGTTCCAGGGTGCTCATGGGCGCGGGGTCTCGCTCAAACGCCGCGCGCAGGCAAGCCTGCATCGCGCAGCGCCTTGTGCGCCTCGGCAATCGAGTGGGTGCCAAAGTGGAAGATCGATGCGGCGAGCACTGCGCTCGCATGGCCTTCGCGCACCCCTTCGACGAGGTGGTCGAGATTGCCGACGCCGCCGCTGGCGACGACTGGGATGCTCACGGCATCGGCGATGGTGCGGGTTAGTTCCAGGTCATATCCGGTCTGCGTCCCGTCGCCGTCCATGCTGGTCACGAGCAATTCGCCCGCTCCAAGCTCGGCGACTTGTCTGGCATATTCGACAGCGTCAATCCCGGTCGGCTTGCGTCCGCCATGGGTGAAGATTTCCCACTTCGGCCCTGGCTCGGGTGCCTCGCCCTGCACGGGAATTGCAGGTGTGACCCGGCGCGCATCGACGCTGGCGACGACGCACTGGCTGCCGAACTTCGCTGCGATCTCGCTCACCAGTTCGGGCCGCGCGACTGCGGCGGAATTGATCGCAACCTTGTCGGCGCCTGCGAGCAGCAACGCACGCGCATCTTCGACGCTGCGCACTCCGCCTCCGACGGTGAGCGGCATGAAGCACACCTCTGCCGTGCGCCGGACGATATCGAGCAGTGTCCCGCGCCCTTCATGGCTGGCGGAAATGTCGAGGAAGCACAATTCGTCCGCCCCCGCTTCGTCATAGGCGCGCGCCTGTTCGACCGGGTCGCCTGCGTCTTTGAGATCGACGAAATTGACGCCCTTGACGACGCGCCCATCGGCGACGTCGAGACAGGGGATGACGCGGATGCGGACGGTCATGGGGTGCTCCAGTCTGGCTCCTCATTGCGAGGAGCCGCAGGCGACGCGGCAATCCAAGGGCCATTGGTCTCAATCACTGGGTTCGGTCCATGGATTGCTTCGCCTCGCTCGCAATGACGAAATAGGCTGCTCATGCCCGCGCGCCCATCTGGATCGCCGCTGCAAGATCGAGCTTGCCTTCATAAAGAGCCCGCCCTGTAATCACGCCTTCAATGCCGTTATGCGCCTGAAGCGACAGGATGTGGATGTCGGCCAATCCCTTTACCCCGCCGCTGGCGATCACCGGGATGTCGACGCGCTGGGCCAAGTCCACCGTCGCCTCGATGTTCACGCCTTTGAGCAGCCCGTCGCGCCCAATGTCGGTGAAAAGCAGCGCGGCAACGCCTGCATCCTCGAACCGACGGGCGAGGTCGACCACGGGAACGTCGGACACTTCGGCCCAGCCTTCGGTCGCGACCATGCCGTCTTTCGCGTCCACCGCGACGACGATGCCGCCTTCCCATTCGCGGGCCATCTCCTTGACGAATTCGGGGTCCTTGAGCGCGGCGGAGCCCATCACCACGCGCGCAACACCAAGATCGAACCATCCCTCGACCGCCTTGGCATCGCGGATGCCGCCGCCAAGCTGCACATAGCCGGGGAACTGCTCGACGATGGCCTTCACCGCCTCGATATTGCGTCCCTCGCCTGCAAACGAGCCGTCGAGGTCGACCACGTGAAGGTGCTCTGCGCCCGCTTCGGCGAAGATCATCGCCTGCGCGGCAGGATCGTCGCCATAGATCGTCGCGCGGTCCATGTCGCCTTCGGCAAGCCGCACGACTTCGCCGCCCTTGAGGTCGATGGCTGGGAAAACGATCATTTCGCTGTGACCCCTCTCAAAGTCATCCCCGCGCAAGCGGGGACCCTGGGCGAATTTGCACCAAGGCCATCCTGGGTTCCCGCTTTTGCGGGAATGACAGCAGGTCTTACGGCTTCCATGCGAGGAACCTTTCCAACGTCGCAAGACCATAGGCTTGGCTCTTTTCAGGGTGAAACTGCACGCCTGCAATGTTGGCGCGGCTGACCGCTGCCACAAGGCCTTCGCCATGGTCGGTCAGAGCCGCAACGTGATACGGGTCTTCGGCGACGAAGTGATAGGAGTGGAGGAAGTAGGCCTCGCCCTCCTCGATCACCTGATGCCCCCCGGACTTTCGGCGCGCATGAGGCATGATTGCAACGTCGTTCCAGCCCATATGCGGCACCTTGATCGCCGGGTCGTGCGGCTGGATCAGGCGAACCTCGCCCGGTATCCAGCCGAGGCCCTTATGCGTGCCGTGCTCAAGGCCGCGCGTCGCGAGCAATTGCATGCCGACGCAGATGCCGAGGAACGGCGCACCGCCGATCTCGACCCGTTCATGCAGCGCGTCGACCATGCCCGGCACGGCTTTGAGGCCTTCGGCACACGCCTTGAACGCGCCCACTCCGGGGAGCACGATGCGGTCGGCTGCGCGCACGACGCTGGCATCGGCGGTGACCTTGACGTTCGCCCCGACCGCTTTCAGCGCATTGTAAACCGAATGCAGATTGCCCGCGCCGTAATCCACCAAAGCAACCTGCTCAGCCATGGCGAAACCAATCGGCTGCGGAGCAGCCGCAAGGGCGACCGCCCGCCCGCAGCGGGGCCGCAGCGGAGCGGAGGCCGTCTAGCGAGGACGCGCGCCCGGATGGGCGCGCGCAAAGCAAAAACACCTCACCCACCAAGCTGCCCTTTCGTACTCGGGATAGCGCCGCCCTTCCTCGGGTCGCGTTCGACCGCGATGCGCATGGCGCGGGCAAAGCCCTTGTAAAGGCTCTCGCAAATGTGGTGGTTGTTGGTGCCGTAAAGCAGCTCGCAATGCAGCGTCAGTCCGGCAGACTGCGCGACCGAATGGAACCAGTGCTCGATCAGCTCGGTGTCCCATTCGCCGAGCTTTTCCTGGCTGAACGCGGCCTTCCACACCAGGTAAGGCCGCCCCGAAATGTCGAGCGACACGCGAGAAAGCGTCTCGTCCATCGGAGAGTACGCGCTGCCATACCGCCCGATCCCCGCCTTATCACCCAGCGCATCAGACAGCGCCTGACCCAGCGCAATCGCCGAATCCTCGGTCGTGTGGTGCTGGTCGACATGCAGGTCGCCTTCGACCTTCATCGTCACGTCGATCAGCGAATGTTTCGAAAACTGTTCGACCATGTGATCGAGAAATCCGATCCCCGTCGAAACGTCATAAGTGCCTGTTCCGTCGAGGTTCACCGCGATCTCGATCGAGGTCTCTGCGGTTTTCCGCTCTACTTTTCCGGTTCTGGGCTGGTCAGTCATGGCGCGCGCTATAGGCTTCTCGTCGGGGTGTGCAAACGGGTGATTGGCATAATTGCATACAATCGCTCACGAAACGCTTGACCCGCGCCGCGAGGCTCGCCACGCTTTGTATCGTGATGACCGAAGACACACCCGATAGCCTGATCCCGTATGACGAGATCGTCCAGGAGGCGCTGCGCGCCGTGGTCGGGCGTGTGCTCGGAGAGATCGAGCGTGGGGGCAGCGAACTGCCCGGCAACCACCATTTCTACATCACTTTCAAGACCGGGGCGAGCGGCGTGTCGATCCCCGCTCACCTGCGCGAACGCTTTCCCGATGAAATGACGATCGTCCTTCAGAACAAGTTCTGGGACCTCGACGTGCGCGAGGATGGCTTTACCGTCGGCCTCTCTTTCAACCAGATCCCGGCCAAGCTTGAAATTCCCTTTGCTGCGATCACGGCCTTCGTCGATCCGGCGGTGGATTTCGGCCTCCAGTTCCAGGCATCGGTCAGTGAACTCGCCCCCGAAGAGCATGAAGACGCCCAGAACGACGCCGACGTGCAGACCGCTAATGTCGCCGGGGACAGCGCGGACGATGGCTCCAATGTCGTAACGGTCGATTTCGGCCGCAAGAAATAGCGCGGGGCGCAAAACTTTTCGCGCTGATCTTCACGGGCTGGGAAACGGGCTGGAAACCTTCCGCTGCTAGTGGTGTTGATTAGTAATGAGCGAGAGACGATCACAAAAAGCACGCGAATTTGCCCGCGACAAGGCCAGCCGGTTGAAACGCGGGGCGATGGCGCGCGACCCGGTTGCGCGCGAACTCGTCGAACCGAGCGCCGATGCAAGCGCCAATACGCGAGCGCCCGTCCCCAGCACCAATCCCGCGACCAACCTTGTGATCGCCGAAATCATCATCCGCGGCGCATCGACCATGTTCCGCAAGAATGTCGAACGCCGGGTTGCACGGGCCAATTACGGTGATGACGACAAGGCGCGCGAAGTGCTTGACGGGCGCACCGTGGTCACTTCGCTTGCCCTTTATGGTGCGAGCAAACTTGCCACGCGTTCTCCGCTCGGGCTTGGGGTTGTGACCGGCGCGCTGGTTGCCAAGACGCTGTATGATCGCGGCAGAAGCCGGCAGCTGCGCAAACGCCGCGAAGGTGTCGGCAAGCTCACCTCATCAGAGGAATAGCGGCCAAAGCCCCCTTGATTTGACGCTGCGATAACGCCAGTGGGCGATATGGGCGACTTCAAAACCATCGACAAACTTGCACGCCGCGGCCTGCTTTTCATCCTGTCCTCGCCATCGGGCGCAGGCAAAACGACGCTTTCGCGCATGCTGCTGGCGAAGGATCCCGAGATCAGGCTTTCGATTTCGGCCACCACCCGCCCCCCGCGTCCGGGCGAGGAAGACGGCGTGCATTATCACTTCGTCTCCGATGCCGAGTTCGACCGCATGGTCGAGGAGGACGACTTCTACGAATGGGCGCACGTCTTCGGCCATCGTTACGGAACGCCCAAGGGCCATATCCGCGAGGGGCTTAAACAGGGGCAGGACTATCTGTTCGACATCGACTGGCAGGGCACGCAGCAGCTGAAGCAAAAGGACGACCAGGACGTCGTTACCGTCTTCGTCCTCCCGCCCAGCCTCGATGAATTGCGCCGCCGGCTGGAATCGCGCGCGCAGGATTCAGACCAGGTGATCGACGTCCGCATGGAACGCGCCCGCGCTGAAATCAGCCACTGGGCCGAATACGATTACGTCGTCATCAACGACAGTGTCGAGGAATGCTTCGCACGGGTATGCGAAGTGCTGGACGCCGAGCGTATGCGCAGGACGCGCCAGACCGGGCTGATTCCGTTTGTGCGCGAATTGATGGGGTAGGTGGCTGCGGGCTGCTCGCGGCCCGATTGCGGACCGCCACGCCTCTCGCGACTGTGAGCTAAAATCTGACCTTGACGTAAGAAAGGGCACGGATTCCTCCGCGCCCTTCCTCCAATATCGTCACGATCTTAGTCGTATTGCTTTGCGATCAGGTCGCCAAAGCGTTCGCCTTCGCAGATTTCGTTGAACACCTGCTGGACGACGGAGCGTTCCGACGCTTCGAGCTGGTCGCTCTGAAGCGCTTCTTCGAACTTGTTCTTGATGTAGTCTTCGCCTTCTTCTACGCGCTCGGCGGCGGCTTCGTCGTTGTCCTCGAACGCCGAAGTGATGCTCTGCCACATCTGATGGGCTTCGCCGGTCAAGGTGCCTTTGGTCACGAGCTCGTCGCCCTGCCGCTCCAGTTCCGCATTCATCTGGCGAAGCGTATTTTCACGCTCGCTGCAGCGCTTTTGGAGTGCCTGCTTAAGCTGAGGACTGTCAGCCTTTTCGTGGGCCTGGCGGTAGCCTTCGACAGAATCGAAAGTGGTATCGGTGAGTGATTTGAAAACCGTGCTGCTCATTTTTTGCATCCTTTTTGAAATACTTAGATGCAGGTGCAACACGGGGCGGACGACAAAGTGCCAAAATAATTCGGGTATGAGCCAAGCTGGCTCTGTGTTGAGCCAAGTTGAATTGGGTCGGGCGAGAGACCGCCAGCAAATTGACGGCTTCTGCCCCACCCGGACGCGGCCGTTTTCCTACTCGCAGCCGGTTTGCTATCGGGCGGAAAGCTCTTTCAAATTGTCGATGCTCGCAAACCGCAGATCGCGCCGCGCCAAGGTGACACTTTGCACCCTCGTACAGTGACGCTTGGCCCTGCTAAGGTTACACTTTGGGCGCTAAGGTGACGCTTTTGGCGCTCAAAGGTGACACTTTGCCGGTTTTGGCCCTGGACCGTGTAACATGCGGTCCACTTCTCGGGCAAAGCGCTGGCGCGAACCGCTCATTCGCCCGACGGATCGACGAAGTTGCCCGCGCCGACATTGGCGTTCACCACGCCGCCATCGATCGCGATGGTCGTGCCCACCACGTAGTCGCCAGCGCGGCTCAAGAGGTAGATCGCGCCGCCTGCCATGTCCTCGGTCACGCCGACGCGCCTTGAGGGGATGCCGCGCTTGACCAGATCCTCGTTGTCGCGCGCCGCCTTGTTCATCGAGCTCGGGAAAGCGCCCGGCCCGATGCCGTTGACGATGATGTTGTCGTTCACCAGCTCTGCGGCCATGCGGCGGGTCAGGTGGATAAGGCCCGCTTTCGACGCCTGATAGGGATAGGTCGGCCATGGATTGGTCTTCATCCCGTCGATCGAGGCGATCATCAGCACCTTGGCCGGACGCTCGGGCGTGCCGGCGGCCTTGAGCAGGCCGTGCAGCTTCTGCGTCAGGAAAAACGGCGTCTTGACGTTCAGGTCCATCGTGCGGTGCCAGCCCGCTTCGCTGAACTCGGTGAAGGGTTCGCCCCACGCAGCGCCTGCATTGTTGACGAGGATGTCGAGCTTGTCCTCGCGGCTCGCAATCTCGTCGGCAAGCTGCTGGATGCCGTCCATCTGCGACAGGTCAGCAACAAGGCCGATGACCTTCTCACCAAGCTCTGCGGCGGTTTCGTCAACCTGTTCCTTCTTGCGGGCGACGATGTAGACGCGCGCCGCACCCGCAGCGAGCAGGCCTTCGACGATCATCTTGCCGATGCCGCGCGATCCGCCGGTGACAAGAGCGATGCGCCCTTCGAGACCGAAAAGTGAATTGATGTCCATGTTCTAAACTCCTCAGTACCCGCTCAGCTCGGCAACGCGGCTGGCGTGGAAATAGGCATCGCCCAGGAACTCCTGCAGCGCGCGGTCGCGCTTCATGTAAAGGCCGATGTCGTATTCGTCGGTCATGCCGATGCCGCCGTGCATCTGCACGCCTTCCTTGACCGCGAGGCCGGCTGCCTTGGCGACCTTGGCCTTGGCGACCGAGATCATCAGGTCGGCGCGTTCGCTGTCTGCGTCGAGCAGTTGCTGAGCCTTGATCGTAGCGGCGCGGGCGATTTCGACTTCGGAATAGAGGTGCGATGCGCGGTGCTGGAGCGCCTGAAACTCGCCGATAACCTTGCCGAACTGCTTGCGCTGCTTGAGGTAGTCGACGGTCATGTCCATCGCCCCTTGCGCAACGCCGACGCCTTCCGACGCTGCGCCCACGCGGCCTGCTTTCAGCATCGTGTTCAGGATCTCGCGCCCGCCATCGACTTCGCCGATCACAGCATCGCCATCGAGCATGGTGCCATCGAACTTCGTGTGCGTTGCCATCGAGCTGTCGACGAGGCGAACGCTGTCGTGGCTCATATTGGCCGCATCCCTGGGCACGGCGAACAGGGTAATGCCATCCTCATCATCGTCCGCGCCGCTGGTACGCGCGGCGACGACCAGCATGTCGGCGCTGACCCCGTGGATCACGAAGCTTTTGGAGCCGGTCAGCCTGAAGCCATTGCCCGACTTCTCGGCACGGGTGGTGATGCGGTCGGGGCGGTGCTTGGCGGTCTCGTCGATGGCGACGGCAAAGACGCTCTCGCCTTCGATGAGGCCGGGGAGGTAGCGGCCTTTGAGGTCCGAACTGCCGTGACCGAGCGCGGTCGCGGCGAGCACGGATGATGTCAGAAACGGCGAAGGCGTCAGGTTGCGGCCGATCTCTTCGAGCACGATCCCTGCCTCGACATGGCCCATACCAAGACCGCCATCATCTTCGGCCACCAGCATGCCGGTGAAGCCCATCTCGGCCATTTGCTTCCACAGGCCGTGGCCGAAACCGTCCTTGCAATCGCGGTCGCGCCAATGGCGCAGCTGTTTGGCGATGTTGCCTTCTTCGGCCATGAAGCCGCTGGCGCTGTCGGCCAGCATGGCCTGATCTTCGTCGTGAAAAAGGGGCATTTGGTTGTTCCTCTCCGCACCCATCATCCCGGATGTGATCCGGGATCGGTTCGGTATTGTGAGTGGCCCCGGATCAGGTCCAGGGCAACGGATTGCTTACGATCCCGGCAGTTCGAGAATGCGCTTCGAAATCACGTTGAGCATGACTTCGGACGTGCCGCCCTCGATCGAGTTCGCCTTGGTGCGAAGCCAGTTGCGCGAGGGCTTGCCGCCGCTCGTCTCTTCGCTTTTCCATTCAAGGCTGCGCGAACCGCCAGCGCTCATCATGAGCTCGTGGCGGCGCTTGTTCAGCTCGGTGCCGACATATTTCATCATGTTGGGCTGAGCCGGGTGACCCTTGCCTGCCTTCATCTCGTCCATGAACTTCTCGGCCATGGCGGTGAAAGCGAGCGCGTCGACGTCGAACAGGGCAAGCTCGCTGCGCAGGATCGGATCGAGTTCATCGCCGTTCCGCTGCGCATGGCGCTTCATGGCAGAGCCGATGGCTGCGGTACGTTCGCCGCCGCCCATGCCAGAGATCATCTCGCGCTCATGGCCGAGCAGGTACTTCGCAACGTCCCAGCCGCGACCCACCTCGCCGACATAGCCGGGAACGTCCTCGCCATAGGACTTGGGCACTTTCACATCGTCGAAGAAGGTCTCGCAGAAAGGCGAGTTGCCGCTGATCAGCAGGATCGGCTTGGTCGAAACGCCCGCGCCCGCCATGTCGAAGAGCATGAAAGTAATGCCCTTGTACTTGTCGTTCTTGTCGGTGCGAACGAGGCAGAAGATCCAGTCGGCCTGATCGGCGTAGGAGGTCCAGATCTTCTGGCCGTTGACGATCCAGTGATCACCCTTGTCCTCGCCAAAGGTCTGCATCGAGACGAGGTCGGAACCGCTGCCCGGCTCCGAATAGCCTTGGCACCAGCGGATTTCGCCACGCGCGATTTCATTGAGGAAGCGCTTCTTCTGGCCCTCGGTGCCGAATTGCAAAAGCGCGGGGCCAAGCATCCAGATGCCGAAGGAGGACAGCGGCGGGCGTGCGCCGATGCGGCTCATTTCCTGGCGCAGGATCTTGGCTTCGGGAGCGCTGAGGCCAGCTCCGCCGTATTCCTTGGGCCAGCTTGGCACGGTATAGCCCTTGTCGCGGGCCGCCTCGAACCATGCCTTTTGCGCATCGTTCTTGAAGGTCGCGTTGCGCCCACCCCAGTAAACGTCGTCGTCATCGCGCACGGGTTGGCGCATTTCGGGGGGGCAGTTGGCTTCAAGCCATTCTCGGGTTTCCTGACGGAAGGTTTCCAGATCGGTCACGGTTCGGTCAGCCATGGGGGCGACTCCTCTCATTGTCTCTCACTTGACGCTTACGTTATCGTCATTTGCCCGCGCGCCGCAAGCACACTTCGCTGGCACGCCCATGCCGTAACGTCATCCGGTTTGCGTTGACGAAGTCCCCTTTCCGATTAGGTTGCAATTGAGGATGGAGAGAGGGACAGCATTGATGAGATTCGCCGGAAAGACGATAGTCATCACGGGCGCAGCGTCGGGCATCGGCCTTGCCGCAGCGCAGCTCTTCGCCCGCGAAGGCGCCACCGTCTTTGCCAGCGACATCGACAAAGTGGGCGGCGAAAAGCTCGCCAGCGAAACCGAAGGCGATGTGCGCTTTGTCCCTTGCGACGTCACCGACCCCGCTTCGATCAAGGCGCTGATGGACACAGCCGCGCGCGAGACCGGCGGAATCGACACCGTGTTCAACAATGCGGCAGCTGGCGGAGCACGTCCCGGCATCGACGAGATCGAGCCTGAAGAATGGGACATGACGATGGACCTCGTCCTGCGCTCGGTCGCATTCGGCATCCGCTACGCCGTCCCGCATATGAAGGGGCGAAAGGGCGCGAGCATCGTCAATGTGTCCAGCGTGGCCGCAGTCGGTCCGGGTTATTCGCCCACGGCCTATGCGGTTGCAAAGGCAGGCGTTCTGCACCTGACCAAGTGTGCCGCCGCCGACCTCGCCCAGCATGACATTCGGGTAAACGCGATCCAGCCGGGCTTCATCAACACCAACATCTTCACCTCGACGCTCGAAATTCCGGACGAGATGAAGACCATGGCCAACGCTGCCATCGCGCAGCTTTCCTCCAACGCCCAGCCGGTCAAGCGAGGCGGGCAGCCATCGGATATTGCCGAGGCGGTCGCATATCTTGCCAGCGATGCGGCGAGCTTCGTCACCGGTACTTCGCTGATCGTCGATGGCGGTATCACCATCGGTCCGCGTCATTGCTGGGACCCGGAGGAGGATACCTTGTTCGCCGGGCTCGAAGCGATGGAAGAACAGGCCAAAGCTGCTGCCGAAACGGCGGGCAAGTAATGGCATTTACGAAGGGCAAACTCCCCGGACGCCTCAAGCTCATTCATGGCTTTGGCGCAGTGGCGTTCGGGGTGAAGGATTCCGGCTTTTCGTTCTTCCTGCTGATCTTCTACAATCAGGTCCTCGGCATGGATGCGCGGCTGGTCAGCCTTGCTTTGCTGATCGCGTTGCTGGTCGATGCGGTGATCGACCCTATCATCGGCAATCTTTCCGACCGAACCTACACACGCTGGGGCAGGCGTTTGCCGTGGCTTTATATCGCGCCCATCCCGCTTGCGGTGGTCTGGGTCATGCTGTGGTCGCCGCCGGGAGGCGAAGCGCCAAGCTTTTACGGCCTTGTCGGGATAGCGATTGCGGTGCGCATCCTGCTGTCGGCCTGCGAGGTGCCCTCGGTCAGCCTCGTGCCTGAAATCACGCAGGATTATGACGAGCGTACCACGCTCTTCCGCTACCGCTTCCTGTCGGGTTGGCTTGGGGGCCTGCTGATGATGGCCCTCGCCTATACGGTGTTTATGCCGGGCGCGGATGGGCTCCTGCAGGAAGATGGATACATCTATTTCGGCGCGTTCGGAGCGGCGCTGATGGCGATCTCGGTCATCGGGTCGGCAGCGGGTCAACATTACCTTGTCGCACGCCTGCCAGAGCATAAGCCGCCGCCCTTTTCACTCAAGGGCGCTTTCTCCGAAATCTTTGATGCGTTTTCCGAAAAGAGCTTTCTGATCTTCGCCGCGGGCGCGCTGGCAGCCTATATCAGCCAGGGGATGACGTTCTCGATCCTCAACTACCTCAACCTGTTTGTCTGGCAGTTGAAGGAGAACGAGCTGATCCTGTTCCCAGCGACCTTGTTCCTGTCGGTTGTCCTGATGTTCGTGATCGTCGGCCCGATGCACCGCGAATGGGGCAAGGCGCGCTCTGCCGCGATTGCCGCACTGGGTGCGCTTGTCATCGGGTTCACGCCCTATGCGCTGCTGCTCGCCGGTCTCTGGTTTGAAAGAGGCACGCCTGCCTCGACCTATGGCTATTTCTTGTTCCTGCTGTTCGGCAACACGCTGGGCGTTGTCATGATGATTTCGGCCACCTCCATGATCGCGGAGATTGTCGAAGCTTTCGAGGAACGCACGCACCGCCGTGCAGAGGCCGCGTTCTATTCGGGCAACTGGCTGATCCAGAAATGCGCCACCGGGGCGGGCATTTTCCTGACCGGACAGATCATCGGCCTTGCCCAGCTTTCGACCGACGCCGATCCAGGCTCTGTTCCCGGCGCGGTCGTAAACGACATGGTGCTGTATTATGGCAGCGCGTCGATCATACTCGCCTTGATCGCGGCTTACTGGCTCGGCAGCTTCCCGATCGGGCGTGAAGAGCACGAAGCCCGGCTCGAACGCCTGCACCGCCGCCACACGGGCAAGGATGAGGGCGTGCCGCTGGGAGGCAAGGCCATCGGCGATGCAGCCCGCGCCGATCCCGATGCCCATTCGGTGATTTGATCGGCAAAACTTACCCTTGGCGCAGCTTACTGGCTCTGCCACGGTCGATTTCAACAGATTCGGTTTCAGATAAGGACGAGAGAGGAACACCCCCATGGATTTCGAACCCACAGAGCGCCAGGCCTATTGGCGCGACCGCGTGCGCAATTTCATCGAAAAGCACGTGCGTCCCAACATGGACACCTACAAGCAGCAGGACGCCGAGGGCGACCGCTGGAAGGTGATCCAGATCATCGAAGACAAGAAAGCCATCGCCAAGGACGAAGGCATCTGGAACCTGTTCATGCCCCCGCGCAATGACAGCCACCACCATGTCGACGACACCTTCGAATTCGAAGGTCCCGGCCTCACCAACCTCGAATATGCGCTGTGCGCAGAGGAAATGGGCCGCATCGGCTGGGCGTCTGAAGTCTTCAACTGCTCCGCTCCCGACACCGGCAACATGGAAGTGTTCCACCGCTACGGCACGCGTGAACAGAAGGAAGAGTGGCTGCGCCCGCTGATGAACGGCGAAATCCGCAGCGCCTTCCTCATGACGGAGCCTTACACGGCATCCTCGGACGCGACGAACATCGAAACCCGGATCGAACGCGACGGCGACGAATACGTCATCAACGGTCGCAAGTGGTGGTCGTCAGGGCTCGGCGATCCGCGCTGCAAGGTCGCGATTGTCATGGGAAAGACCGACTTCGAAGCCAAGCGTCACGCACAGCAATCCATGGTCCTCATGCCGATCGACACGCCCGGCGTGAACGTCATCCGTCACCTGCCTGTCTTCGGCTATGACGATGCACCGCACGGGCACATGGAAGTCGAAATGAAGGACGTGCGCGTCCCTGTCTCCAACATGCTGCTGGGCGAAGGCCGCGGTTTCGAGATCGCACAGGGGCGCCTCGGCCCGGGCCGTATTCACCACTGCATGCGCACCATCGGCGTTGCCGAAGAAGCGCTCGCCAAGATGTGCCGCCGTCTTCAGGAGCGCGAGGCGTTCGGCAAGCCGATCTACAAGCACTCGGTCTGGGAAGAGCGCATTGCGCGTGCCCGCATCGACATCGACATGACCCGCCTCCTGTGCCTCAAAGCTGCAGACATGATGGACAAGGTCGGCAACAAGTCGGCCAAGCAGGAAATCGCCATGATCAAGGTGCAGGCGCCCAACATGGCCCTCAAGATCATCGACGATGCGATCCAGGCCCATGGCGGCGGCGGCGTGTCCGAGGATTACGGCCTTGCCAGCGCCTACGCGCATCAGCGCACGCTGCGTCTTGCCGATGGTCCCGACGAGGTTCACGCACGCTCGATCGCCCGCATGGAGATCGGCAAGCACGCACCGCAGGAAGGTCCGACTGCCAACGCCCTTCGCGATGGTGGCGGCGCAGCGAACGACGCGGGCGGCTTCAGCTCGGGCGATATGGGCGTCGCTCGCTAAACGACACATAAGGGCCCGCAAGGGCGCGAGAGAGGAAGCCAAAGATGGCGAAAGCAGCAATCCTGGAACAGCCGGGAGAAGGGCTTGTGATCGGCGAGGTCGAATATTCCGACCCCGCCCCTCACGAAGTCCTGATCGACACCAAGGCGTGTGGCCTGTGCCATTCCGACCTGCACTTCATCGACGGAGCCTATCCGCACGCCCTGCCCTGCGTCCCGGGTCACGAAGCCGCGGGCATCGTGCGCGCGGTGGGCAGCGAAGTGCGCACGGTGAAGCCGGGCGATCATGTCGTCTCGTGCCTCTCCGCCTTTTGCGGAACCTGCGAGTTCTGCGTGACGGGCCGCATGGCGCTGTGCCTTGGCGGGGCGACCCGGCGCGGCAAGGGCGATGCGCCGCGCATGACCCGCGCGGATGGTTCACCGGTTGCCCAGATGCTCAACCTCTCGGCCCTGTCCGAGCAGATGCTGATCCACGAAAACGCCTGCGTCGCGATCGACAAGGACATGCCGCTGGACCGTGCTGCCGTGATCGGTTGCGCGGTGACGACGGGTGCGGGGACGATCTTCAACGCCTGCAAGGTGACGCCGGGTGAAACCGTGCTGGTCGTTGGCTGCGGGGGGGTTGGCCTTGCGACGATCAACGCAGCCAGGATCGCTGGCGCTGGCAAGGTGATCGCGGCCGATCCGCTCCCCGAAAAACGCGAGCTTGCCAAGGTTCTGGGCGCGACCCACACGGTCGATGCGCTTGCCGAGGACGCGGCAAAGCAGATCCTGGAGCTTTCGGGTGGCGGCGTTCACTGGGGGATCGAGGCTGTGGGGCGTCAGGCCTCGGCGGACCTCGCGGTTGCCTCGCTGAGGCGCGGCGGGACGGCGGTGATCCTCGGTATGATGCCGCTCGACTGCAAGGTCGGGCTGGGCGCGATGGACCTGCTTGGCGGCAAGAAGCTGATGGGCGCGATCATGGGCATGAACCACTTCCCGGTCGACCTCCCGCGCCTTGTCGATTTCTATATGCGCGGGCTGCTCGACCTCGACACGATTATTGCAGAGCGCATCGGGCTTGAGGGTGTGAATGCCGGGTTCGACAAAATGCGCGAAGGGAGCCACGCACGCAGCGTGGTCATGTTCGACTGATGGACATTGATTTTGACAAGGAGATGGTCGGCACGGTCGAGGTCGAAGAGCGCGACAAGCTCGACCTTGAAGCCCTGACCCGGTGGTTCGAGGCCAATGTCGAAGGCTTCGCCGGGCCGATCAGCTACACCAAGTTCAAGGGCGGGCAGTCGAACCCCACCTACAAGATCGAGACGCCGGAAACGAACTACGTCCTGCGCCGCCAGCCTTTCGGCAAGCTGCTTCCGTCGGCCCACGCGGTGGACCGCGAATATGCGGCGATGACGGGCCTTCACCCGACCGGATTTCCGGTGCCAAAAACATATGGCCTTTGCGAAGATGCCGAGGTTATCGGCTCCAAGTTTTTCGTGATGAGCATGGCCGATGGGCGTTCGCTGTGGAACGGCGCGCTGCCGGGGATGGAGCCGGAGGAACGCCGCGCGCATTACCACGCGCTGATCGACACGATGGCCGACCTGCACCTCAACAAGCCTGCCGAAATCGGGCTTGGCGATTATGGCAAGCCGACCGACTATTGCGCGCGTCAGATCTCGCGTTGGTCGAAGCAGTACAAGCTTTCCGAAACAGAGCACATGCCCCAGATGGAGCGGCTGATCGAATGGCTGCCCGAGACGATCCCGCCGCAGCATGAAAGCTCGGTCGTCCATGGCGACTACCGGCTCGACAACGTGATCTTTCATAAGAGCGAGCCGCGCATCATCGCAGTGCTCGACTGGGAGCTGTCGACGCTGGGCGATCCGATTGCCGATTTCAGCTACCTGATGCTCAACTGGTTCCAACCTGCCGACGGGCGCGCGGGTCTGCTTGGGCTTGATCTGGGCAAGCTCGGCATTCCCACGGTCGAGGAAGCGGTCGAACGCTATGTTGCGCGGACCGGCTATCCCGTCCCGCCGATGGACTGGTATTTTGCCTACAACCTGTTCCGGCTTGCGGGCATCATGCAGGGCATCAAGAAGCGCGTGATCGACGGCACGGCATCCTCCGCCCACGCCAAGTCGATGAGCGAGCGCGTCGCCCCGCTGGTTGAGCGCGCCTATATGTTCGCGCGCGATGCCGGGATGCCGGAATAGAGCAGCCCCTTACAAGAACGCATGCCGGAATAAGGTTCAGAACGCCGCGCCGATGCTGAGCAGCGCGCCGATGTCGCTGGACGCGCTGTCAAAGTGGCCCGGTTCCTGCCGGTAATAGACGCTGGTTGAAATGCGGGCGGAGCCGACCCATCCGCTCCAGTTGAGTTCGCTCATCAATTCGCGTCCCGCGGGTGCAAGGCTCAGCGACTGGCGGCCAATGATCGCGCTTTCGGTCGCGTAATCGTAAGCGACGGGCAGATCGAAGTTGAGAGCGCCGCCGACCACGCGAAGGGGCTGGCTTAGGCGCAGACCGATGCTGTCATGGCCTTGGAACAACCCTGCGCGTGTGAGGTCGAGCGACCATCCCTGCGTCTCGACCTGTGAGCCTGCACCGATCAGAGCCGAGCCGCGCGGCCGGGTGAAGCCGGCGCGGTACGCCCCGCCCAGCCGCCAGCGTGAACCGATGCGCTGCACCAGGCGCGCGTCGACGGACATCGTGTCCGCGCCCGACAATCCAAAGGCGGGGTTGAAATAGGCCCCAAGCAGCGTCTCTTCCTCCGCGAGCCACGACACTGCGACGCTCGCGTCCAGCCCGCCCCAGCTGCGGTCTGCGGCCAGCGCCATGCTGCTGGTTTTGCGCCGTTCGCGCACGCCGAACAGCACATCGCTCGCCCGCCGATTCTCGCCAAGCCAGGCGCGCCCGCGTTCCCCCGAAACGGTCAGGCCCCAAGGCCCGAATGTATGGCGGGAGGCAAAGGCGAGTTCACTCTCCTCCAGAAAGCCTGCATCGCGGCCCGCCTCCGGCGCGATCATGAAGGCTGCGCGGTCTGCGCCCTGCATGTGTGCGACGAGGCCCGACGCGCTTTGCCGGAATGCGACGCCAAGCTGCGTGTCGGGCGCGATGTGAGCGGCCACGCGTGCGGCCAGCACCCGCGCGCCTTGCGCATCCTCGGGCGACAATTGCAGGCCTTGCGTCCACCCGACACCCGCGGCGCGATTGGTTTCTCCAACCGTAACGGCAAGCGAAAGCGCAGGGCCGGATGCCGCGCTGGTATATCCCCCCCGCTCAACCGCGCCGCGCAAGCGTTGGACCTGCGCTGCATTCTGCGTGCGGCCACCGAAGTTGAAAGTGTAGGCGCGGTCGTAACGGTCGGTGACAATCGTGCCGAGCGAAGCGCTCGACAGTGCATCCCCCATCGCCGCCGAGCCAATCGCAAAATCGTCAGCCAGGCCAAGCGCGTTCGGCGTGCCCGCAAGTGTCGTTGTCCCTGCTGGCTGAAATGCGCGCGCGATGTCGAGAATTCCGGTCCCGAACACCCCATCCGTTCCCGTTGCGCCCGCATCGCTTGCGCTGGTGAGCAGGATCTCGACGATTTCATCACCGGTCAGATTGGGGAACGCCTGCGCCAGCAGCGCCACTGCGCCCGCGACTTGCGGGGTTGCAAAACTGGTTCCCGAAAACAGCGTGACGAATTGCTGGCCGTCGATGGTTTCGACGAAAATCTCGCCATCCTGATAGACGCAGCAGATCCGTTCGCCACGGGCGCTCAAAAACGATCCTGCGGATGTTCCGGCGCGGTTGCTGAAGCTGGAGAAGCCGCCATTTTCGTCGACTGACCCGACGATGATAACATTGCCGCCGCCTGCATCGAGAAGGCTGGTGGCAAAGGGGTCGGGTTGGCCGGGATCGATATCGGGATCGGACCCGTCTCCGCCATTTCCCGCGGCGACCACGATCACGATCCCTGCATTGGCTGCCCGTGTGATTGCACCGCGCAGCGAGGCGGAAGCATCGCTTCCCCCAAGGCTCAGATTGATGACGACAGCGCCGCTGGCAATGGCCTGATCCACGCCTGCGGCAATGTCGGTGTCGGTAAAGGAGCATCCCAGCGTCGGGTCCTGCGGGGTATCCGTCCCGCACGATCCCGGCATATCGGCGCGCAGCGCGAGGACCTGAGCATCGAACGCGATGCCCACAATGCCCTCATCATTGCGCGCGGCTGCTGCGACCATGGCGACATTGGTGCCATGATCATCCTCTGGATCGATCCCGCGATTGCCCGCGACATCGCGCGAATCCGGGTGAATGCGCCCTGCGAATTCCGGGCTGTCGGAATCGATGCCGCTGTCGATCACGGCGATGATCTGCCCTCCGCCCGTCGCACCGTCCTGCCATGCCGCAATCGCGCCGTGAAAATCCGGGCCATCCGAACGACGGAATTCCGCCGTGTCGAAATTGGTCGATGGGGGAGGCGGAGGGGGTGGCGGCGGGGGAGGCGGTGGCGGTGGCGGAGGCGGCGGAGGCAGCGTTTGCACCCCGCCCCCTCCTCCACCGCCGCCGCAAGCAGCAAGTGCAGTGCAGGCGAGCGCCGCCGCGACCACTTTCCAGACCACCGGGGCTGACCGCGCGGCGCATTTGGCCGCAGGCACATGCGTGATGCGAACGGGCGAGTTGCCCTGCTGCTTTAGCGAAAGCGAGATTGCAGGGGGTGTTTCACCGGAAGTGCAAGGCATGCGTTTCATCCTAAACTGCCGGCCCCCTAACAGAAGTGAGCATAGGCTCCTGTCTTACCTCTCGGCAAGCATGGCCTGAAGTGCAACGCCAACAAGCCCCGAAATGACGCTTTTGGCGCTTCACCAAGCTTGTCGCTTGCCGCCTCGCTGCGGGCAAGCTAGCAGCGCGGGTGAACCAGAGAGCCGAAACCAACGCGGACCTTGCGCGTTAGCGTTCCATTGCAAGGCGTCCCTTGCACGAAGGTGACGCAAGCCGGAGACACCATGACCGACACCATCATCAGCCAGATCGAAGCCGCCTGGGAAGAGCGCGACACCGTCACACCGGGAAGCGATGTTCGCCACGCGGTCGGCGAAGCGCTTTCGCTGCTCGACAATGGCGAGGTGCGCGTGGCGCAGCCGGGCGAAGATGGCACATGGACCGTCAACCAGTGGCTCAAGAAAGCGGTGCTTCTTTCCTTCCGCCTTCAGGACAACCGCGTGATGGAGCATGGCTCTGCCGGTGAGGCAGCGTTCGACAAGGTTCCTCTGAAATTCGCCGGCTGGGGCGCAAACCGCTTCAAGGAAGCCGGTTTTCGCGTGGTTCCCGGTGCCATCGTGCGGCGCGGCAGCCATATCGGCAAAGGCGCGGTCCTGATGCCGAGCTTCGTCAACATTGGCGCCTATGTCGGCGAAGGCACCATGGTCGATACATGGGCGACCGTGGGCTCGTGCGCGCAGATCGGCAAGAACGTGCACCTGTCGGGCGGCGCCGGGATCGGCGGCGTGCTCGAACCGCTTCAGGCCGAACCGGTCATCATCGGTGACGGCGCGTTTATCGGCGCTCGTGCAGAGGTTGCAGAAGGCGTGCGCGTGGGCGAAGGCGCGGTGCTGTCCATGGGGGTATATCTCGGCGCATCGACCAAGATCATCGACCGCGCGACCGGCGAGGTGCATCGCGGCGAGGTACCGCCCTATGCTGTGGTCGTCCCCGGATCGCTCCCCGGCAAGCCGCTTCCCGATGGAACGCCCGGCCCCTCGCTCTATTGCGCGGTGATCGTGAAGACCGTCGATGCGCAAACGCGCTCGAAAACCGGGATCAACGAGCTGCTGCGCGACTGATCTCGCCACACAATCATTGCTTCGATGAATGGCGTGCGGGCTTTCACCGCGCGCTGATTTGTCCTAGAAGCCAAACACAAACACGAATTTGGGATTACGGAGTTTTTCATGAGTGAAGTCGACAAAGACGGGCGCGTCCATATTGAAGACGACGATGCGCGCGGTGCTCACACCACCGGTTACATGCGTTACGTGCTCGGTATCGGGCTGCTGCTTGCCATCATCGCGATGAGCATCATCTGGATCGTACCCGCAATCACGGGCGTCTGATAACGGTCGCCGTCAACAGATTGGAACGATCTGAGCGTTGAATTGATTACTCCTT
Organism: Erythrobacter sp. KY5; assembly: GCF_003264115.1. Classification (NCBI taxonomy): domain Bacteria; kingdom Pseudomonadati; phylum Pseudomonadota; class Alphaproteobacteria; order Sphingomonadales; family Erythrobacteraceae; genus Erythrobacter; species Erythrobacter sp. KY5. The sequence continues at coordinate 3,122,740 of NZ_CP021912.1, forward strand.
TGAACCAATCAAAGGAGACTTAAATGAGCAATTCTAACAGCTTCCAGACCAACCAGTACGTCAAGTGGAACTGGGGCGACGGCGAAGGCAAAGGCCAGATCAAGGAACGCTTCGAACGCGAAGTGACCCGCACCCTTCAGGGCACCGAAGTCACCAAGGACGGTGACGAGGACAATCCCGCATACCTGATCAAGCAGGAAGACGGGGACGAAGTCCTCAAGCGCGGGAGCGAACTCGAGGCTCAGGATTGAGCCATGGCCCAAGCGAAGAGCAAGGCGCAGCAGCAGGCTGCGGGCGCCGCGCTTTCTGCAAAGCGCGGTGAAACTGACAAGTCCGACCTCCAGGGTGCATCGGAAGAGATGTACGACAGCATGACGGAGGAAGAGCTCGAGGATATGGCCTCGACCGCTCGCGAGAACCTGCCCGACACGGCCGACGAGGACGATTGATCGTGGACAGCCAGGAAAAAGACGAAATCTACGACACGTTCTACGACCGGGTGAACATGCAGCCCAAGGAGCTCGAGGAATGGCTTGAGACGGACGAGTCCAAATCGGTCGGCGACAATGATGACGGCGAAAGTACCGGACACAGGTCCGGTCGCCGCATCGTCGAGATCAAGCGGACAAACAAGGACGAGCTTACCGACAGCCAGTTCGAGCACATGAACAAGGTCGCCAATTACATCAAACGCCACCTCTCGCAGCGCCCCGACGGCGATGTTGAAAAGACCGACTGGCGCTACAGCCTGATGAATTGGGGCCACGACCCGCTCAAGGACAGCTGAGCCGACACAGAGGCGGCGGCGCAACCCATCATCCGGGTCGTGCCGCCGCTTTACCTATAAATCCTCGCTCGGCTCAGTCCTCGGTCGGGATCAAGGTCTCGATCGGCGGCTGGGCCGATGCGCGCGCTGCGAAGCGTTCCGCCTCGCGCAGAACGCGCATGGCGTTGCGGCTTGAGATCAGCTCAAGCTCCACCTGCGAATAGCCGCGTCGCGACAGCTCGGCGAACAATTGCGGATAGCCGCTCACGTCCTCGAAGCCTTCTGGGCCGGTCGGCATTCCGTCAAAATCACCACCAATTCCGATATATTCGACCCCGATGAGGTCGCGGATGTGGTCGATGTGATCGGCCATATGGCTGATCATGGTCGGCGGCATCTCGTTTGCCGCATCCCATTCCGCCATCGCGCGGGCGATGACATCGGGCTGACCTCGGAAAAGCGATTCCTGCCGCGCGACCTCTGCCGCGCGCTCGGCAAACCATTCGCGCTGCGCGTTGTTGAGGAAGCCCGGCAGCCCCACCACCATCACGATCCCGCCATTGGCTGGCAGACGCTGGAGCACGCTGTCGGGCACATTGCGCGCGTGACCATTTACTGCGCGCACGCCCGAATGGCTGAAGATCACCGGCACCTGCGTCACGTCAAGCGCGTCGTGCATGGTCTTCTCGCTCACATGGCTGAGGTCGACCAGCATCCCGATCCGGTTCATCTCGCGCACCACGTCCTTGCCGAAATCGGTGAGGCCGTCATGCTCGGGATCGTCGGTCGCGCTGTCAGCCCAGGGCGTGTTCGCGCCGTGGGTCAGCGTCATATAGCGCGCGCCCAGATCATACATCTGGCGCAGCACCGCAAGGCTCGACCCGATTGAATGGCCGCCTTCCATGCCCAGCATCGAGGCGATGCGCCCGTCGGCAATCGCGTTCTCTATGTCGTCCGCCGTTTCGGCGAATGCGAGACTGTCGGGATAACGCGCAATCAGGCGCTTCATCACGTCGATCTGTTCGATGGTCATCTGGACTGCCTGGGGTTCGGGCAGGCTGGCGGGGACATAGACCGACCAGTACTGTGCCCCAACGCGCCCTTCGACCAACCGCGCAAGATCGGTGTGCATCGGGTTTCCGTCGACCTCCGGCCCGGTGTCGGTTGTATCGGCAAAGTCGAACGTGTTGATCTGGTTATCGAACCGGCGGCGCAGCTGGATCGGCACATCGTTGTGCCCGTCAAACACCGGAGCAACCGCAAGTGCGGCCTCCGCCGCAGCGAGCGCTGCGTCGTTCTCAACTTCGGGGGCGATATCCTCGGCAACGGTGCCTTCGACGTCCTGAGCTGCGACAGGCGCACTCCAGACAAGGGCGATGGCTGCGCAAGCGGCCACGTGATTAAGCGCTTTGTATTGCATGCGGCGAAAAACTCCCGATACTTACGCGCTTCCTTCAGGGGCGCATTTTCATGACAAAAGCGAATAGCGCGGGCGCGCTGATCGAACAATTGCAGATGCAACCGCATCCCGAAGGCGGGTGGTATGCAGAAACCTGGCGCGCCGATGCAGATGGCACCGGGCGCGCTCGGGGTACGGCGATTCATTTCCTGCTGAAGTCGGGAAAATCCTCGCACTGGCACCGGGTCGATGCGGACGAGATGTGGCTGTGGCAAAGCGGCGACCCGCTTGAACTTGGCATCGCCCGAAGCGATGACGAACCCCCACGCTGGCTGCGCCTTGGCGGAGATGTGGCGGGTGGTGAGACACTTCAGGGCCTCGTCCCCACCGGCGCATGGCAGGCCGCGCGTCCGGTCGATGGTCCGGCGGGCTATGCACTGGTATCCTGCATCGTCGTTCCCGGGTTCGAGTTTGCAGGTTTCGAGCTTGCCCCGCCCGGATGGGCTCCCGGACAAGGAACGCGCGCATGATCATGGGCTTCATCAAGGCATTGCTGCGCATCATCCTCGCCGCGTTCTATGCATTCGCGGGCTACATGCACATCGTGAAGCCCGAACCGTTCCTGTCGATCATGCCCGAGATGATCCCTTATCCCGAACAAATCGTCTTCTGGACCGGCATTGCGGAGATCCTCGGCGCAATTGCCCTGATCCAGCCGTTCAATGCACGCCTGAGGCGGATCGGCGGGATCGGTCTGGCGCTTTATGCGCTGTTCGTGTGGCCGGCCAATATCAATCACTTCGCGATGGACATGGCCCGCGCCGATGGTGGCCTGGGTCTGGAGTACCATGTGCCGCGCATGATCGCGCAGCCAATCATCATCCTGTGGGCGCTCTGGGTCGGCGATGTGCGCATTCCGCACCGCAAGGACCTGCCCTGGCGCCGCCGCAAATATGGGGAGTGACAGCGAGGCTGCTGACGCGATCCGCACGCTGCTGAGCAGAAGGCGCGAAGGAGCAACGATCTGCCCAAGCGAAGCCGCGCTCCTGATCGCCACACCCGGCGGCGACTGGCGGTCGCTGATGGACCCGGTTCACACCGCCGTCGATGCGATGCACGAAGCGGGTGAAATCACGCTAAGTTGGAAAGGCAAACGGCTCGCCCGGCGCAACGGTGCTTATCGCATCGCATTGCCCGGCGAGCCGCCTGAATAAGAAGCGAAGACGCGTCTTAGGTGAGGTGCTTCGAAACAGCAGCCGTCATCTTGAACATCGAGATCTGCTCTTTGCCGATCACCGCGCCAAGCTTGTCGTCAGGGTTGATCTGACGCTTGTCCTTCGAATCCTGAAGGTCGTTCGCCTTGATGTATTCCCACACTTTCGAGGTGACCTGTGCGCGGGTCATCGGACCCTTGCCGACCACGTTTTCCAGTTCGCCCGAAAGGTTCACCGGTTTCTGCAGTGCGTTGGTTTTGCCAGCCATGGTTGTTCTCCCTAATATTTTGGCAGGTTATTCGAAGTTCAAATCAATCGAATTCTGGGTCGTCAATGAAGCCGTCATCCGCCTCGACCCCGGTGAACGGTGCATAAAGCACGGCGCAGCCGGTTACGAAGCCTTTGATAGCGGCCATCACTTCTTCGCGGTTTGCCCCCGGCATGATGGTCAGCGGCAGGTCGGTCGCAAAAATCTGAAACACATAGTGCCGCGTCTCTCCAACCGGAGGATCGGGCAGCAGCCATTCGGAATTGCCAACGGCGTTCTTTCCGGCGCGCGGCGGCACTTCGCCTTCGAGCAGCTTGCCGCGCTGTCCGGCAAGGCCCCAGACGAGCCAGTGGCAGGCAGGCTCTGCGCTGTCGGAGGAAGCATCCTCAACGATAACGATCAGTTCCTGCGAGCCCGGTGGCGGCGCGGTCCATTCAAGCGGGGGCGCGACCGCGTCTTCTTCCTTCGCGGTGAAGCACGGGTCGAGTTCATCCCCGCCCTTGAACGCCGGGCTGGTGAGGGCAAATCCGCCGCGCTCAAACGTCTTGGCATCACCAAGGCTTGCGATCGCAAGTCCGGCGTGGCGCGCTGCGGGCGGCAATTTGGCGGTCAGCCAATCAGGCAGATCGGTCATGATTCTGTCTTTCCATGTCATGTTTGCTAGTCGGATAAGGGGGGCAAAACGAGGGAGCCTTGCGCGATTTGCCCCGGTTTCTGAGGAAAACCTGCAAAAAACACAGCATTTTCAATGCCAGGGCAGGATTTGTGGCGGTGGACAAGTGGACTTCGCATGTCGAAAACGACATGCAAACTTGCCGTTAGCGGGTCGCTCATGCATTCTGAGCGCTCAGGCGTAAACATCATTTGCTACAACTTCACGCTCCGGAGTCGCCTTCTTTTCATGAAAAACGATGCAAACACCGCGTCCCTTCCACTAGGGCGCAGCACGCTGACTGCAACTCTCGCATTGGCGCTTGCCGCTTGTGGAGGCGGCGGGTCTTCGGCTCCTCGCACCAGTGGCCCCACGCCGACCCCGACACCGAGCGTCGCGACCTGCGCGGTGCAGAACCAGATCGCCTTCGCCAATGACGTTCTGAATGAATGGTATCTGTTCCCGGACCTGCTCGACAACACGGTCAACGCAGCCAATTTCAGCGACGTTCAAAGCTATCTCGACGCGCGCGTCGCCCCGGCCCGCGCCCAGTCGCGCGACAAGGGCTTCACCTTTGCAACCTCGATCGAGGCCGAAAACGAGCTGATCAATTCAGGATCGAGCGCAGGGTTCGGCATCCGTTTATCCTATGACACAGTCAACGACCGGGTGTTCCTGTTCGAAGCTTTTGAAACCGCACCCGGCTTTGCCGCCGGAATGGATCGCGGGACCGAACTGCTGGCCATCGGGACGAGCGCGAACAACCTCGTATCGGTCAGCTCGCTCATGGCATCGGGCGGAGCGCAGGCTGTTATCGAAGCACTCGGCCCTTCCGATCCGGGCGTGACCCGCGTGATCCGCTTTGCCCAGGTCGACGGGACCGTCATCGAAGCAAGCATTACCAAGGCCGATTTCAACCTCGATCCGATCTCCGACCGGTACGGGGCGCTGATCATCAACGATGGCGGCAAATCGGTGGGTTATCTCAACTTCCGCACCTTCTTCCCGCAAACCGCCGATGCGCAGCTGCGCGATGCGTTCCAGCTGTTCAACTCGAACAATGTTGACGAACTCATCATCGACTTCAGATACAATGGCGGCGGGCTGGTCTTCCTTGCCAACACGATCGGCGACCTGCTGGGCGAAAACCGCGTCGGACAGGTCTGGAGCAAGACGGTTCTTCGCGAATCCAAGTCTTCGGAGAACGAGACACGTTTGTTCCAGAACGAGGTGCAGGCGCTACAAGCGACCAAGATCGCGTTCATCACGACAGGCAACACCGCTTCGGCAAGCGAACTCACGATCAATTCGATGATCCCGTATCTTGATCCGGCCAACATCGCGATCGTCGGGCGCAACACTTCGGGCAAGCCGGTGGGGCAGTTCGGCTTCGATTTCGAGGAATGCGACCTGCGCGTTCGCGCGGTCACTTTCCAGACGCTCAACGCCAATGACGAGGGCGACTATTTCACCGGCCTTGCAGGGACGGTGCCCAACTCCTGCCGCGCCGGAGACGATATCTCGGTCCAGCTGGGTGATCCTGCAGAAGCGTCTATCGCAACCGCGCTCGACTTTCTGTCAGGGCAAAGCTGCACCCCGATCAGCGCCAGCGGTGCGCAAGGGGCGCAAAGCGTCGGCGGGCTCGAAACGCTCCAGCCGGAGCGGCCAAACGCGGCGCAGTTCGAAATTCCGGGTCTGTTCTAAGCGCAAAGGCGCTGTCAGGCAGCGTCTTGCTTGCAAGGCGAGTTGCGGTGCTGAAGGGCGAGTTCGATCACGTCGTTTGGCATCGCAGGCTTCGGAATGAACGGCACGCCCGCGCTGCGCACGACTTCATTGTTGCGGTCGATTGCGCCTGAGTGCAGCACGAAAGGCACCTCGCGAGCGGCCAGTTCCATCGCCACGGGGGCGCAGGTCTGGTTCACGCCGAGATTGACATCGAGCACCGCGACATCGGGAACAGGTCCACGGTTGATCAGATCGAGCGCCTCTTCCAGGCTCAGGGCAGAGATGACCTCGTGCCCCATATCCTGAGCCGCCATTTCGAGGCCCATGAGCACAAGTGGCTCATCCTCGACGAGCAATATGGTGCAGTTCCCGCTCAACCGACGCGCGCAACTGGAATGCAGATTTTTGCCTCCAGTCCCTCTTCAGTCCAGTTGCGTTCGATCGTTCCCCGCGCGGTCGCAAGGAGACGGTCAACGATCTCGGTTCCGCCACCAGCGGCGACCGTGTCAGCATCGGTCGCAGGGCCGCCCCTTTCGGTCCAGATCAGCGTGATGGCCTGCGCATCGCCGGCGCTCACATCGCATGTCAGACCTTCGCTGCATCCGGCCACGAGCTTGACCGAAACCGACCCATTGCCGCGCCATGCGCCGTGTTTTCTGGCATTGATCGCAAATTCGTGAAGCACCATCCCAACCAGCGAGATAGTCGCGCTCGGCGCGCGAATGGTGTCGCCTTCAAGGCTCAGCCGCTCGGCAGACTGCGCATAGGGGCGAAGGACCGCCTCTATCGCTTCGCCAATGTCAAAAGCGCCGGTGTGCGATCCTTCGAAAGTCGTTTCGTAGGCCCGGCCCAATGCCTGGATGCGCGCGTTTATTTCCGCGGCTTCCTGCGGGATGTTCTTTACGCGCCCGGTGATGCTGACGATCGCATTGATGACCGCGAACATGTTCTTGACGCGGTGCGAAAGCTCGCGCTCCATGTCCAGCGCATAGTGCGGGCTGGCGCCGGGGTCCTGCCCGCTACCGTCGGCTGCCTTGTCTTGCGATGAACTCGAATTTGTCACTGGCTCGTTTCTTTCGCGGGGTTAAGGGCCCACAATTAAAATGGCTATGCCTGATCCCAATCAGGTGTCTGTTCCGGCTTCAACGCAAGGAAACGGGCCCGGTTCCCACTGGGAGCCTGTAAAAATGGAGGAAAATCGCGCTTCTCGTGACCAGTGCGCCAGTGAGAAAACCGGGCCGGCTTGTGCGTTTCGGTGATTGGCGATTGGTTTTCAATAGCTTGGATCGTGGGTCGCGCGGCTCAAAATAACGCCGCCCGCCCTCTCAGAAAATCACAGGATTTCTGGAAGAATTCGGCCATTTACCCACGTTTTCGCGCTTCGCCCCGCTCAGGGTGTCTCTATGTCGGTGTAGGGTTGAGCGCTGGTGTAGGCGCAGCCGAGATAGGTTTCCTCACCGAGGGCGAAGGTCGCCGTATAGGGGTAGGTGCGGTCGCTCATCGTGTCGTTGCACTCCCCCGGGGTGAGCGCGAGGCTTGCCTGAGCGCCGCCCAGTTCACCGCTCATCCCGATACCGTTATTGCCTGCAAAGCGCGAGACGGCGAAGGATTGCCCCTCGATATCTTCAGGCGTTGCAAAGGTCGCGGTGAACGCGCCGTCGCCGGTCGGCTCGACCTTTACACTCCAGAATGGCTCGTTCCCCTGAGCTGTGACAACCTCTTCAGGAGCAATCGCGGAAAACGGTTCGGTGTCGCGGGTGATCTCTCCAGGCGTCTCGGTGCACGCGGCAAGCGCAAGCGGAGCGGCAAGAAGGGCGATCTGGAATGGTTTGCTCATCATCCAAGGCGCTATAACCGGCGGATTCGCTTCGCGAAAGCCATTGAATACGGCGCGCGGCCCACATGGCAAAAGCAAAAAGGCGGGCCGCTGCACTGTGCAGCGACCCGCCTTGTTTTGCGTTTCGCAATATGCGGCGCAGATTACTGCGGCATCAGCACGCCGTCGATCACGTGGATCAGGCCGTTCGATGCTTCAACGTCGGTTGCGGTGACGTTCACGGTCGCGCCGGTGGCATCGGTGAGCACAACGCCGCCATCAACAAGCGTTGCAGTCAGTTCGCCGCCGCCAAGCGTCGGGACCGGGTGGCCTTCTTCGCCAGCTGCTTCGATCATGCCGATCAGCGTTGCGGCATCAACGCGGCCTTCGACCACGTGGTACTGCAGAATGGCGCCGAGCGTTTCGGTGTCGTTGGTGGTGAGGTTTTCGACCGTACCTTCAGGCAGTGCGCCGAACGCGTCGTTGGTCGGTGCGAATACGGTCAGCGGGCCTTCGCCCGAAAGCGCATCGCCAAGACCGGCCGCCGTCACGGCAGCGACGAGGGTCGAGAAGGTGTCTTCGTCGCCCTGAGCGACTTCTACGATGGTGCCGGGTGCCGTGGCTTCTTCGGCCATGGCGGTTTCGTCGGCCATCATGGAATCGTCGGTTTCGGTTTCCGAAGCACAGGCAGCAAGAGCAAGCGCGGTGCCTGCAACGAGGCTAAGCTTGATGAATTTCATTGGGATCGTCCTCTAGTGATTGAGGTTGGGGAATGATTTACGAAGCCGCAAGAATTGTGGCGGCTCTGTGGCAAGATACGCATGAAGGCTTCGGTTGGATCCAAATTCTTTTGAGATCATTTGAGTGACGACACCTAATCTGGAGCTTCGATGACCTTCACACCCGACCGCAAGGCCGGTCTCGGCCGCCTTGCCGATTTCGCACCTCGCTCTGGAACCGCCTATGCCAGCAACCGCAATTACGATGATGGCGTCTCAGAAAATGGGATGCTTTCCAACGTCTCGCAATTGTCGCCTTGGCTTCACGCGGGGTTGTTGAGCGAGCGCGAGGTTATCGTCGCCGCACTTGACGAACATGGCCCCGGCAAAGCGGAGAAGTTCATCGCCGAAGTGTTCTGGCGGGTCTACTTCAAGGGCTATCTCGAACAGCGCCCAGCCGTGTGGGACGCCTACAAACAGGGCCGCGACGGCGCTCTGATCGCAGTCCAGAACAATTCGGGCCGTGCCAAGGGATACGAGGAGGCGACCCAAGGCCGCACCGGAATCGAGGCATTCGACATGTGGTCGCACGAGTTGGTGCAGACCGGTTACCTCCACAACCATGCGCGCATGTGGTTTGCGAGCATCTGGATCTTCACATTGAAGCTTGACTGGCAGCTGGGCGCAGACTTTTTCCTGCGACACCTGATGGATGGCGATGCAGCCTCGAACACGCTGTCGTGGCGCTGGGTCGCGGGGCTTCATACCAAGGGCAAGAATTACGCCGCGCGCGCCTCCAACATCAAACGCTACACCGAGCGCCGCGATGGAGGGCCGCTATCTGCGGAAGGATTAAACGAAGACCCGCAGCCGCTGAGCGAGGAGACCGAGCACCAGCGCGAGCCGCTCGACCTGCCAGCAGCGCCTTCAGCAGACGCGTTCGATGCGCCCTTCGCGCTGCTCTTGCATGATGAGGCGGCCAGCCACGTGCCGCTCACCCTCCCCCGTCCGCCTGCGGCCATAATCGGTGCGGCACGGCCAGAGGCGCGCTCGACCGGCGAAGTGGGTGAACACGCGGCGCGTTTTGCAACCGGAGCGGTCGAGAGCGGCGCGACGGAGGCCGCCAAGGCTTTTGATTGCCCCGCCCTGACCTGGGAGCCGGGTGAGGATCCTGCAAAACTGCTCGGCGAAGCAGGCGTGGAACGGCTTGCCGTGCCCTACCTCCCCACCGGATGGACCAGAGATGCACTGATGCCGGAGATCGCGCCTCTCGCCGAGGCAGGCAACACCATAACCCTGCTCTCCGACCTCGACCGCCTCACCTGGCCACATGCGCGCGCCGGGTTCTTTCGGGTGAGGAAGGAAATCCCCGACATTCTCGGCGAATTGGGGCTGGAACCGGCTGACTAGAGCCACCTTGCCGCATTGATCCTATCGCTGGCACTGTTCACGCGATAACCCCCTAAAACACGACAAGGGGAGCGAAACGCATGGCTGGTGGACTGGGACTGGCGCTCAGCGGTGGGGGCGCAAAGGGCGCGTATCAGGTGGGTGTGCTGGATGAATTGATCCGGGTGAGAGGCGTCGATTTCGAAACGGTGGTCGGCACATCGACCGGAGCGATCCAGGCGGCAGGCGTGGCGCAGGACACGATCCCCGAACTGGTCGATTTCTGGACCAACCTCAAAGGCCCCGATGACATTTATAAAAGCCGGGGCGGTCCGATCTGGGCGGTGATCAGCGGCAAGAACTCGGTCTACAGCACCGGCCCCCTGCTCAAGCTGCTGCGCGGTGCGTTCAAGGATAATGACATCCGCGCAACCGGCAAGAACCTGCGCCTCGCGGTCGTCAACATCACCACGGGCGAACTCATAACCGTGGCCGAAAATGCCAACAATATCGCCGACTGGGTCTATGCAAGCTCGGCCCAGCCGCCCTTCTTCCCTCCGTTCGAAACGCAGGATGCGGGCGGCAAGCTGGAACAATGGGTCGATGGCGGGGTGAAGGACATCACGCCTTACGACGCCGCCATCCGGTTGCGCCCGCGCGCAATCCTGGTGGTGCGCGCCGAAGCGCCGCTGCCCATGACGCATAACGAATATAACAGCATTATCGACATCGGCCTGCGATCGGTCGAATTGCTGACGCGCGAGGTGGCCGACAGCGACCTTGGCAATATCGAACTTATCAACGACCTGCTGCGCGCCGAGATGGAGCAGCGCAGCGTGCTCGCGGGGCTGAACCTGACCCCCGAGCAAATCGAACAGGCGATGGCTCCGATCAAGGCTCGGATCGACCGGTATTTCCTGATCCCGACCATGGTACTCCAGCCGCCGACCGACCTTTACGAAACGCTCGATTTCATACCTGAGCTGATCGCACAGAATATCGAGCGTGGCCGCAACGAAGTGCGCGCACGGTGGAGCGAGATTGCAGCGTTTCTGGGAGTGCCCGAATAGCGCTTATTCGCGCGCGCCCGCCCACGCTCCGGGTTCGCCCGCGCTAAGCCTGCGGATCGACTGGATCGTGCAGCGCGGTCATCGTCCGGCGGCGAGGTTGCGAGCCCTTGCCCGGACGGAGGCCCGGTCGTCCTTGGCCGCCGCAGCGAGCGCGGCTTCGAACCGGTCGGCAAAGCTCTCATCAGCGCGCGCCAGATGCCCGAGCGCATCAAGCGACCAGGCCCGCACGAAAGGTCGCTCATGCTGCAGCAGCGGCTCCAGCCAGTTCGCAAGAGCTGCGGTGTGGCGCGGCGTTATATCCAGAAAGCCTATCGATTGGCACAGGTGAAGCTTCGCCGCCCAACCAGTGATGGCGGGCAGGCAGGCAATCAATGCCTCGGCCTGAGACGAGCTTGCTTCGTGCCCTGCCTCAAGCGCGCTCTTGATGAGCCAGGTTGCACCGGCAGGCACATGCCCATCGCGCGAACCTGCAAGCTCAATGAGCGCGTCGAAATAATCAAGATCGCGGCAACACGCCGCCTCCGTCTCGCCGAGCAGCGTCACGGATTGCCCGTCATACTCCGCCAGCCGCGCGCGCAGTTGACTGCGCACATCGCTGGCGGAAGTCATGCTTACATCACCTTGTCGGGACGCGCGTCGTGTTTGTGCCGCTCACTCTTGCCGAACAGGCGTTCGAGGCGCTGGGTCAGAGTGTTCGCGGCCTTGCGTGCAGCGTCGTCGACCTTGTCGGCCTTGCCAGTCACGCCGATGGGTTTGCCGCCGCGCGGGCGTGCCTCGATCACGCAGTGCTTGTCATCGGCACCGTGCTTGGAGCCGTTTACATCCGACACGTGCACCTCGACCCGCGTAAGACGATCCTCGAAACGCGCGATCTTTTCGCGCACCATGGCCTCGATCCGTTCCGAGACGTTTTCGGTGCCCATGACGCTGCTGTCGGAATTGAACTGGAACTGCATGAAAGTAACTCCTCTCTTTCTTGCCCCTCTTGGCATTCGATATGGGAGCGCTGTTCTACGATTGCGAGCGAAATCGGTTCCGTTCCGGCGTCGATTCTTCTCCTGCCCGAAGACGATCGGCCAACAAGGCGTAACCATTTGGCGTATGACGACATAAGGCAATAGAAGAGCTCTAACGGGGACCCACCAGATCATGCACACCGCTTTCCATCGCAACGCGACGATCGTTGCCTCCTTGCTGCTTATCGCGGCTGTTACGCAGGCCATCTACACCGCGCTCCACGCCGCCGAAATGGACGTACCGCGACAATTCTTATGGGGCACAGAGGGCGTTCTGTTCACGATCCTTGCCGCCTTTGCGGGCGCGGCGATGGTTCAGGTGAAGGAGTTTCATGTAGGCTGGGCGGCGATTGCTGCTTCGGCTGTTCTCAACGTCGTACAGGTCGGCGTGGGCCTTACCTTGTTCGGCCCCTTCTTCGAAGTCGCTGGTGAACTCCCCCAGATGGCCCCTGTCGCCTCTGCGATCGTCGCGTATTCCTTCATGGTTTATAACGCCGCCAAGGTGTTGATTGCGCTTGCCGCCGTGGTCTTTGGCCTTGGTCAGATGAGCGCGGGATCGAAGGCAGTGGGCGGCCTCACCGCCATCGTCGGCGCGGTTGCATTGGTCAGCAACGCGCTGTCCGCCGCCATGGGCCGCGACTTTGCCGGCGGACTTCCGATTGCCGGCGGATCGGGCGTTGCGGCAACGGTGCTGCTGGCGGTCTGCCTGTTCGCGCAGGCCCGCGCCGACGCCGCGAAATAGCGGCGATCAGGCAGAGCCGGGCTCGCGCACCAGTCGCCGCAACCGGTCCCTGCCCCAGATCGTAAGGACGATCGAGCCCGCGATCACCGCCAGCCGCACAGCATTGCCAAGCTGCCCTCCAAGCGCGTTTTCGCCGAGTGCGAAGATCGCCCACGCGCTGTTGAGCCCTGCATGGAGGAAGATGGCGGGCCACAGGTTGAAATCCCACTTCCAGTAGATCCAACCAAACCACAGCCCCCCGAATGCGGTTATCCCCGCAATGGTCAGCGCCTGGGTGATGTCGCCCTCGCCCTGCCACATGTGGAAACCGCCGAAGAACAGCGAGGGCAGAAGCGCGGCGGGTATGAAGTGCCAACGGAAATGCTGCATCAGCACTCCGATGGCGAGGCCGCGAAATATGATCTCTTCCATGATCGGAAAGATCACCCCGCCAAAGGCAAGCTCATCGGCATCAAGGTCGGGATTGAGGCTGCCCGCGAAGAGGAACACCGCTATCGCAGGCACGAACAGGATCGCAGCGAAAAGGGCGGGCGCAAGCACGGGCCGCATCAGCCCCACGATGTCCCATTGGCGCCTCCACGCGACCCCTGCGATCAGCCAGAACGCCAGCGCGACCGCCGCGAGATCGAGAAGGTTCAAAAGCAGTGGCCAGCCATACGGAAAGTCGGTGAACCACTCGTCCACCGCCAGATATCGCAGCGCATCGGCATTATACGCATTGGCGAGCATCGCGACAACGACAGCGATCGCGGCGATGCACCATGAGCGCGGAGGTGAGGAAGCCAGTGTGTTCACGCGCTGAAGAGATGCCGCGTTACGCGCTGGCGTCAAGCGGCAAAAGACGCTTACCCGTTCTGGCCTATCCTGGCCCGGGCCACTCGACAGGCGCGCCCATCATCGCTACCAATGCGCCATCCCCGGGGAGCCAGCTTTGGCTGAGAGGGGCGTGTAAGCACCGCCCGACCCGTTGAACCTGAACCGATTAGCATCGGCGGAGGGAGTGGGCGGCTGATTACCAGAGGTCCGCGCTCCGTCGTTCGCAAGGAGAGACTTCGCATGGCCGACATCAATTCCCCCGTAGAGATTGGCGTAACCACCGGGCCCATCCGTGGCAGCCGCAAGATCCATGTCGGCGCACGCACGGGCAGCGGCGTCCAGGTCGCCATGCGCGAGATCGACCTTGAAGGCGGCGAGCCTCCGGTGCGCGTTTACGACACGTCCGGCCCCTACACCGATCCCAATGCCAATATCGACATCAATGCGGGCCTTCGCGCGCTGCGCCGCGACTGGATCATGTCTCGCGGGGACGTCGAGGATTACGCTGCGCGCGAAGTGAAGCCTGAAGATAACGGCCAGCTTGGCCCGGATCGCTCGGGCGGCGTTCCGCAATTCCCCAACACGGTAAAGCGCCCCCTTCGCGCCAAGGCGGGCATGAATGTCAGCCAGATGCACTATGCCCGCAAAGGCATCATCACGCCTGAGATGGAATATGTCGCAGAGCGCGAGAACCTGGGCCGCGAAATCGCCGCCGACTTCGTGCGCGATGGCGAGGATTGGGGCGCGGAGATCCCCGACGTGATCACTCCGGAATTCGTGCGCAGCGAAGTCGCCCGTGGCCGCGCGATCATTCCCAACAACATCAACCACCCCGAAACCGAACCGATGGCCATCGGGCGCAATTTCCTCGTCAAGATCAACGCCAATATCGGCAATTCCGCCGTCGCTTCGGACGTCGCGCAGGAAGTCGACAAGATGGTCTGGGCGACGCGCTGGGGCGCGGACACGATCATGGACCTTTCGACAGGCCGCAATATCCATGACACGCGCGAATGGATCATCCGCAATTCCGCCGTGCCGGTCGGAACCGTGCCGATCTATCAGGCGCTAGAAAAAGTCGGCGGCGTTGCCGAGGAGCTCACATGGGAGATTTTCCGCGACACGCTAATCGAGCAGGCCGAACAGGGGGTCGACTATTTCACCATCCATGCCGGCGTCCGCCTGCCTTACGTGCCGCTCGCCGCCAAGCGCGTCACCGGCATCGTCAGCCGCGGCGGCTCGATCATGGCGAAATGGTGCCTAGCGCATCACAAGGAGAGCTTCCTCTACGAGCACTTCGACGACATCACCGAGATCATGAAGGCCTACGACATCGCCTATTCGCTGGGCGATGGCCTTCGCCCCGGCTCGATCGCCGACGCCAATGACGAAGCGCAATTTGCCGAGCTCTACACTCTGGGCGAGCTCACCAAGAAGGCGTGGGCGCAGGACGTGCAGGTCATGATCGAAGGGCCGGGCCATGTCCCGATGCACAAGATCAAGGAGAACATGGAAAAGCAGCTGGAAGCGTGCGGCGAAGCGCCGTTCTACACGCTCGGGCCGCTCGTCACCGACATTGCGCCGGGCTACGACCACATCACCAGCGGCATCGGGGCTGCACAGATCGGTTGGTACGGCACCGCGATGCTCTGCTACGTCACGCCCAAGGAGCACCTGGGCCTGCCCGACCGCGACGATGTGAAAGTCGGCGTTGTGACGTATAAACTCGCCGCCCACGCCGCCGATCTTGCCAAGGGCCACCCGGCAGCAAAAGTGCGCGACGACGCGCTGTCAAAAGCCCGCTTCGAATTCCGCTGGCGCGACCAGTTCAACCTCAGCCTCGACCCCGACACGGCGGAGCAATATCACGACCAGACGCTCCCGGCGGAAGGTGCGAAGACCGCGCATTTCTGCTCGATGTGCGGACCTAAGTTCTGCTCGATGAAGATTTCGCAAGAGGTGCGCGAGTTTGCGGCGAAGCAGAATTCGGACCCCGACAGCTTCCTCGCCAGCGAGCAACTGAAGGGCGGAAACACCCCCGAAGAGCGCGCCGAGAACGAGGCCGGGATGGAAGAGATGGCGAAGCTCTACGACGCAAAGGGGCGGGAGCTTTATCTGCCGGAGGGCTAAGTCCAGCTGAGTACGCGAGTTGAAAGTCGTAAACTTGATCCGGCGTCGCTATGCGACGCCGGAGACTTGGCGAGTTTCAAACAACATTAAGACTTCTTGTTCGTTCGCCGATTGAAGCAACTAGCATTTCTCTAATCCGCTCAACGATAACCCGCCGTGCATACGCAGGTGGGCAACTTCTGCGATCCTTCCAACGGCTAATCGTGCTCACGGAAACTTTGAATTCTTGAGCAAGTTCGCTGGGATTGAAGTGATTTCTTATTACTGATCCAATTATATGAGAAAAATCTTCGTCACTTTCTTGGTCGTAGGAGTCGAGTGCATCTGCCAGAAGCTTAAGGCTGCGAACCTCTGCATTTTGTAGTTTTTCGAAAAACGTAGAGCCGTTTAGCGTCTTTTTTCCACAATCGACTTCCCTAGCTACGTTTAGCTTGTCAGACATGGGAAGTATCCTTTCGAATTAAAACACTTGATTGAGGGTATCTCGAATCAGCGCAGCGCCGAATCGCTTTCACGGGCGGCGCATAAGTGTGTATCGCACAAACCTTGACAATATGCAAATTTTTTGCATATGCGCTTTCATCATTTCGGAGAAAAAATGGCTCGACTAATTATACGTGAAGCTACCGCCGGAGACTATGAGGACGTCTTCTGTTTCTATGAAGAAAATCCAGATGACCATGTGATGCTTCGCGATGAGGCTGATGTGCGCAATGCTATCAGCAATGGTACATTTTTTATTGCTATTGACACGGAAGCTGACAACAACGGACGAATATGCGCTGCCTCTGCCGTGTACGATGTTCCGTCGACGTTGGACTCAGGAGGTTCCGTGCTACTGAAGGAGGCTGGTGGTTCACTTACTAAACCAATAATGCGAGGATTAGGACTTCACAAGATTTTTCATGCGGCTCGCGGACTTCATGAGTATATCTTGGATCGCTTTGGCTTCGATTACTACTTTGGTGCAATAATCCTGCCGAACCCACCGTCTGTAAAAAACATAGAGAGAATGGGTTTTGAGCCGTGGACTGAAGCCCCAAAGAAACTCGTAGAGGAACGGGCGCCTTATGCATTGACGGACGAGGGGATCGGCTTTTTTCGTTGCAAAGAGGCTGCGCTTCAATCCCATGCAAAGTTTCTCCTAGATATTCAAAATGTTGGACACGTTGTCAGGCACGGCGAGAACTCGCAGACCGAACAGGTCGAAGTTGTCCTGAGCATCGAAACTTTGAAACGATATCGGCCCATTGTAGAGATTATCGCGGCGGGAGATTTCGAAAAGCTGACGTAGTTAATCTGTAGAACTAAATCGCGCAGCACGTTATAACCCCCGTATGAACGCACCGCTCAAAGTCACCAAGATCGGCAATTCTGCCGGGGTTATCCTGCCTAAGGAAATCCTCGCGCGCCTGCGGGTGGGCCCGGGGGACGTGCTCTACGTCACCGAAGCGCCCGATGGTATCCGGCTGACCGCCACCGATCCCTCCTTTGCCGAGAAGATGGCGCTGGCGGAAAAGATCATGCGCGAGGATCGCGACATCCTTCGCGAACTGGCGAAGTGACCACTTTTCGTCGCTCCAGCGAATGCTGGGGTCTCTGGCCGCTGCGCAAGACGCTTGAGATACCGGCTTTCGCTGGCGTGACTGCATCGATTGGTCGAGAGTGACCGATCCCCCTATCCGCCTCGAACCCGTCTGGATCGACGCCACGGTTGCGAGTGCGATCCACGACCGGCAGCTGGCGAACATGGCGGGCCGAGCGGCGTGCGCGATGCAGGCGCTCTCGAAAGCGCGCTCGCGCGACCGCGTAACCAGTGGGAATATGGCGAAGACGATCTGTCTGCGCTCGCCGCCGCCTACGCCTTCGGGCTGGCGCGCAATCATCCGTTCGCCGATGGCAACAAGCGCACCGCATGGGTGCTTGCACGTCTCTTCCTGAAGCTGAACGGACAGACCCTCTCGTTTACACCGATAGAGGCTATCAATGTGGTCCTGGCACTGGCGGAAGGCGAACTCTCCGAAGACGCACTCGCCGACTGGTTTCGACATCACCTCGCCGAGCCCGACTAGGGTCCGTACTCAATAAGGACTGGTGCTGTTGAGTGATTGGTGATTCAAGGCTGTTGGAAGGAGCCTTGGATGAGCAAGCATCTTTACTGGTTGGACGATCAGTCGTGGGCGGCGATTGAGCCTTTGCTGCCCCGTGGTCGGCGCGGTGCACGGCGGGTTGATGATCGGCGCGTGATCTCGGGGATCATGCACATGCTCAAGACGGGTGCCCGGTGGCGCGATTGCCCTTCTGAGTATGGTCCCTACACGACGGTCTACAACCGCTTCAACCGGTGGAGCCGACAGGGCGTGTGGCAAGACATCTTCTATGCTCTGACCGGATCGAGCGGGGTGATCGGCGGGGTCACCGCCTCGGTGGACTCGATGCACATCAAGGCGCATCGCTCGGCAGCGGGCGCAAAAGGGGGGCCTTCCATCACTGTATCGGGCGCTCGCGCGGCGGTCGTACCACCAAGGTTCACGCCCTGACCGATGAGCGGGGACGGCCCCTCGCTCTGGTCCTGACCCCCGGCAACACGCATGATCTGACAGGCGCGCGCGATCTGCTGGCCATCACCGGTGCGCCCCGCCGCCTGCTGGCCGATCGCGCCTATGACGCGCGGTCCCTGCGCGACTGGCTTGCCGAGCACGGCTGCGAACCAGTCATCCCGCCCAACCCGACCCGCAAACACCCGCACACATACGACGCTCTCGCCTACAAGCAGCGCAACGGGATCGAACGCTTCTTCTGCCGCCTGAAAGACTTCCGACGCATCCACACCCGCTACGACAAGCGCGCAGACATCTTCCTCTCTGCAATACTCATCGTCGCCGCCATCATCTGGTGGGCTAATTGAGTCCCGACCCTAACCCCGCCCCATCCCCACCAGCACGCGATCCAGCGCCTGCAGGAACCGCGAGCGATCCGCCTTGCTGAACGGCGCAGGGCCACCACCGACCCCGTCCATCCCGGCGCGCAGGTCTTCCATGATTGCACGGGTGGCAATCGCGTTACCGATGCTGGCGGCGTCGAATTCTCGCCCGTCGTGTTTCAGCACGCGCGCGCCTGCTTTGAGGCAGCGTTCGGCCAGCAGGATGTCGGCGGTGATCACCACGCTGCGCTCGTCGGCATGCTCCGCGATCCAGTCGTCCGCCGCGTCGTATTTTGGTCCCTCAGGCGCCGGGCGCGGGCCATCCGGCCCGCTTGGCTCCTTGCATAAGCTCGGGCGCGCTTGCAGGTGGCCTTTGGCCAGCTGCGTCTTCGACTTCGCTTCCGCGCTTGTGGGCGGTGGGCCGCCCGAGATGTGCACGGTATAACCATCAGCGACCACGCGCTTCACCCGCTCACTCACCGGCACGCGGAAGGGCGAGTTGCTCACCACGCGGACCTGGGCCTTGAACCTGTCGGCCACGCGGTACACTTCGTCCTTCACCGGGCAGGCGTCGGCATCGACAAGGATGGTGATCGTCATGGGACCACGCGTTAGCGCACGGGCATGCGGGAATCCAGAAACGCAGCCACTCCTCGCGAACAATAATTAGGCGACTGCGCAATTGTGTGCTACATCCTCCCCGCTGACGTCGGAATTTGCGACGGAACTTGAAATTTGCGCTCCGCCGCTTGGTCGCCCTTCCAACGGGATGCACCCCCGGCGTTAACCGGACGACGACTTCCTTTCATCTGAACGAATTGACGCACAACCTTGCCGCATTCCGTGGTGAGGCAACACCCACGTTCTTGAAAGGAACGATTATTATGTCCAGCAAAACTGGCTCCGTGAAATTCTTCAACGCCGACAAGGGTTATGGCTTCATCCAGCCCGACGATGGCTCGGCTGACAGCTTCGTACACATCAGCGCCGTGCAGGCCGCAGGCATGCAGACGCTCGATAAGGAGCAGCGCCTCAACTACGAAGTCGAAACCGGCCGTAACGGCAAGGAAAGCGCCGTAAACCTCTCGGCCGCAGACTGACGGACAAGCGCAGCGCGGAACATCATGGTCCGCGCTGCGTTTTATCCATTCAGCACTTTTCCGGCAGACCGAAAGGCAGATCACCATGGCGCAGACTTACGAATTCTATCTCGAACGCGCGGCGCAATCTGCTCTGGCTGCGGACGAAGCGGTGCTCGAAAATGTGCGGATGCGCGAGCTGCGCTCCGAAAAGAACTGGCTCGCCCTTGCCGAGCGTACCCGCGAAGGCAAGATTGCCCGCGAAAAGGCAGACGCCATGCGCGCGGCCAAGCGCGAAGCAGAGCTTGGCCTGACCAACTGACAGTTTTTGCGGCGCGCCTTGATTGAGCGTGTATGATGTCCCCTCGAAAGAGAGGACCATCCATGCACAGATCAGCCACCCGTTTCGCCGCCACTATCCTCGCAAGCGCCGCTTGCACCGGCCCCGCGCTCGCCGATGCGCATGTCGAGGCTGGCAGCGAGCAGGCCAGCGCGGACAAGCGCACCATCATGCCCGAAGACCCGGGCGCGCGCGGCTTCATGGAACAATTCGGCTTTTCCGAAGCGGTGATCCACGGCGACACCGTCTACCTTTCCGGCGTGATCCTCGGCCCTGCGCAAGAGGGCGAGACGCAGGAAGAGGCGTTCGACCGCACGTTCCAATATATCGGCAGCATCCTGGAGCGCGCCGGGTCGAGCTGGGACGACGTGCTCGACATCACCACCTACCATGTAGACATAGACGCCTCGATGCCCGCGCTCGCCGCGGTGAAGAACCGCTATGTTAAAGCGCCGTTTCCTGCGTGGACCGCGATTGATGTGGACCGGCTGTACACGCCCGACGGGGTGGTGGAGATCAAGATTACGGCTCGGGTTGGTGAATGACCGTTCTAATCGAAGCTTTTAGAAGCATTTGCCCTAGACTATAGCCAGTTTGGGCGCATCTTATTTTTCAGATCAGATTAAAATATTTTTTTTGGGCTACCACCAGATCAATTGCAGACGTCATCATAAGCCAGGCCATTCTTACTTTTTATGTGTCGCTATATGGATCATAAGGTAATATGATTGCATGAATGCCAGATAATACGACATAACATTCGGCAACGATAGCGACACCATTACATAAGTTGAGCTTATAGACCGAAATTGCGTTCGCCGCTTAATAAGCTCTTCATTTATGAGAAGTCTGTTACCTCATAAATACATTTAGCGGCTCGCGACAACTCTAATCTTCTCATGATCTGATGAACATTCCTCGTCCGTTATTGATATCACCTCAAAAACACTTGGATTTGAGTCAAACCCACATTGATCAATTCTCCTTTGAGATTCTTCCGAAATCCGTTTGAGTATTTTTCTTGAAAACACCTCCCTTGCCTCTTCGTATCTTGGCGTAGCAGAGCGATCGGCCCAACGCGCCGGAGTAGAACGAGCAACACCCGTAATTTCAGCAATCTCGGCCGCAGAAATTCCGATATCCAACGCCCATTGGACAATTCCAGCAAAAACTTCTTGATCACCCAATGGCTTTTGGTCAGCTAGTGAAATAGTTTTCAATGCTAAGCCAGCTTGAATACCTCTATATACTTTAAGCAATTTCGCGAATTCTGCATCAGCTAGGTTAGATGAGAGAGATTTCGATATACAAAGTTCCATGGTGGGAATCCTTTCGAATCATATGAGTCAACAAAATTATTTCGTGCTTATGTCGCGGTAAGGATTAATGTTGCATTTTGCAACATATAAGATATGTGCTACATTGTAGCTTTATGGAGGGGTGCATGGCGCTCGAGATGGTTGACAAAGGCGCAGTGCGCATCCGAAGAATGCGGCAATCCGATATCGGTGACGTCGCGGCACTGATCCAATCTATCATACAACGGGACCAGGATAATGGGAGGCCGCCACGCCTCGGGCCATTGGATGAAGACACTGTTGAGCGCTCTTTGATCGAGTATGTGGGGCAGTCCGTTGTCCTAGAAAGCGCAGAGAGGCCTCGCATTCTAGCCTGTGCCCTAATCCTGTTGTTTGAAGACTTAGAGGAGGAAGGGGTCACTTACCCCCCCGGACTCGCTGAAGCAGCGAAGCTGACTCTCGACCCGGAGCTATATGGAACCGAAGTTGCGAATCTGATGCACTCGATTCGGATTGTTAGCCAAGCGCTATCTGAAAGGCTTGGAGGCCAAACGCTTGACTTGGTTTACAATGTTCTGAGCCAGAATGCTGGCCAGTTAAAGCATGTTGAAGCGCTGGGCTTAAGAATTCGAGCCCCTCGAGGCTACCTGAAGGCTGTCTTGGAAGCACGAGAAGCCAATCTCAATCTTTCAGGACAAAAGATACTGACCTTCGATGTCTCTGATGAAGCGATCGGCATTGCTTTAACGAGTATCTTCGACCTTGTTGGTAGCGGCTCATTCTCTAGAAGACTTATGGGTGCCTCAAGCCCACAAATCGAAGGATGGGCTGTGCAATTGGATCATCCATTTTTCGGTGACGAATTACCGATCCTGAAATGTCTTGCAGATGAGATCGGCCTCCAGACACCTCGATGGATGGCCACTGCGTCAGGGTCGATGATCACCTAGAGAATCTCTAATCTGAGGTGGCGAAGCCTCCCTTTCCTACACCGCCCAAATCTGCCTTAACCTCGCAGATGGCACCCTCCCCGACCCCTCCCCGCTCGCCCTCTCTCCAATCCGACAACACCCGCTGGACCGGCGCTAAAGCCGCCGCGTTTCTCAAGGCGCTGGCTCGCATGGGTAAGGTTGCGCCTGCGGCTCGTTCGGTGGGGATGAGTCGGCAGGCGGCTTATCGGTTGCGGGCGCGGGCGCCTCGGTTTGCTCGGCTTTGGGACATGGCGCTTGATAACGCCCGGCGCGAGGCGGCGGGGCGGCGTGCGGGGCGCTCTGCCACTCATCCCCTGCTGGCTCGCGAACCCGAAGCGCATGGTTGGGCGGATGGTTCGGCACAGGCTTTTGCGGCAAATACGCTACGGTGACACTTTGCGCGGGTAAGGTGACACTCTCGCGCGCCAGGGTGACGCTTTTGCGCGCAGGGTTACGCTTTGGCGCTCAAGGTGACACTTCGGGGTGTTTTTGCCCTGGACCGTGTAACATGCGGTCCACTTCTCGAACAAAGCACTGGAATCGCTCGGCTTGTAGGAAAGGCGGCTGGCGGCGCTCTGCCCGGTGCTGCGACGGGCGCGGCTGCTGCGCGGGCGAGAGGTGGTCGCCATGCGCGTGGCTGACGGTGTCGTCGGGGACCTCAGAACACGCAGCAAGCGCCATGATGGCGGCAAAAGGATGAGCGGAAAGGAGCAGGCGGAAGGCGCGCATGAACAGGCCCTTCGCGACAGGGCTGCGGCGAAAGGGAAGCCGGGTACAGCGGGCGCGGGTGCCAGATGCCTCGAAAGTGGAGCCAGTTGCGCGGGCGGGAGGGGCGCTCAAATGGCAGGTTGGCGCGCATGGCCCATCACCGCAACTCTCATCGCAGCCTTGGCCTCGCGCTTGGAGCGCTGGTCGTCGGCATCGCCACTCACTCCCTCGCACACGCCGATGCGACCGCTTCGTGCAATGTCGCGAGGGGGCCGGACTTCGTCCTTGTCACGCAAGATGACAGCCTCGAATGCGGGGAGAACTCGGCGGCGGGCGGCGCCAATGCGACGGCGGTCGGCAACGATGCGGATGCCAGCGGCGACCTCAGCCTCGCCGTGGGCGACAGCGCCAGCGCCATGGGGGATCGCGGCACGGCGGTGGGGCAATTCGCGCAAGCGGGCAGCGCCAGCACCGACGCAAGCGCGAGCGCGTTCGGCCAGTCGGCTCAGGCCACAGCCAGCGGCGCGACCGCTCTGGGTGCAGGATCGGATGCGACGGCGAGCAATGCAATCGCCATCGGCATCCTCTCGGTCGCTGGCGGGGCCGATACGATTGCCGCAGGCCGGCTCGCACAGGCCAGCGTCGCAGATGCGATCGCCATCGGCAGAGCCTCGAATGCATCGGGTACGGGGTCGGTCGCGATGGGATCGGGAGCCAGCGTGAGCGCCGCGAGAGCGATCGCCATCGGAGACCTCGCCACGGCGCAAGGTACAGCCGGCGTCGCGCTGGGCTCGGGCGCGCTGGCGCAGGGGCTCAACACGACTGCCATCGGAACGGGCGCGCAGGCGATCCGCGACGAAGCGCTTGCCATCGGAACAGGCGCGGTGGCGTTCGACTTCAACAACGTGGCAATCGGGACAGGCGCGCAATCGACCGCGCTCAACTCGACCGCTTTCGGCAACAGGGCGCGGGCGACGGGGACAAGCTCTGGCGCATTCGGGCAGGAGGCGCTGGCGACCGGAACGTTCTCGACCACCACGGGCACGGCCTCGGTCGCGGCCGGGCTTTCGAGCGCGGCTTACGGTGTGCTCGCCAGTGCGGTTGGCGATCAGGCGACGGCTATCGGCGCCAACGCCTCGGCCAGTGCGGCGCGGGCGACTGCGATCGGGCAAGGCGCGGTGGCGGCCAATACGGGCTCTACCGCCCTCGGTCAGGGAGCGGTGACGACGGCGGACAATCAGGTCGTGCTTGGCGGGCTGGGCACCTCGGTCAAGCTGGGCGACATCGCTGCCAGCACCGCCGCGCAGGTCGGGCCGGTCGACGTGGTGACGGTCGATGCGAACGGAACGCTGGGGCGCGAGGCAGTGGTAAGCCCGCTGGCGGTCGAGAATGTGCGGGTGGCGGTGAACTCGCTCGCCATGGTCTCCGACCGCCAGTTCGACGCGCTGACCACGCGGGTCGCAGGCCTCGAATTCGCTCTGGAGGATCTGGACGAACGCACCAGCGGCGGCATAGCGGCGGCGATGGCGATGGGCGGCGCAATGGTTGTGCCCGGATCGGCGATCTCGCTCAGCGCCAACGTGTCGACCTATGAGGGCGAGCAGGGCTTCTCGGGCGCGGTGTCGGCGAGGCTTGGGGAAAGGGTCTACGTCTCAGCCGCGATCGCCGGATCAAGTGCGCCGGACAGCACCGGAGGCAGGGTCGGCGTCGCTTTCGGCTTCTGAGGTGAAGTGTGTGTGGGGCGGCACTTGCGCCTCGCCCTACCCGCCTTCGACCAGGCAGTGACGATCCCCCCGCCGCGCGATGGCAAAGCTCTTGTCGGCAACCATCAGGCTCTGTGCGCTGCCGGGATCGCGGATCGGGTTGGTGTGGTTGTAATGGATGAAGTGCACCTTCGCGCGCTCGGCCTCAGGGAGATGCGAGAGCCGCTTCATCGTATGCACGACACGCGGGTGAGGGATCGCGCTCATATCGCGGCCCGGCAGTTCGTCATCGTCGAAAAAGGTCGCATCGACAAAAGCAAAGTCGACGCGCGAGACAAGCGCTTCGAGGCTGTCGCCGCTCATCTCTTCCCACTCTTCCCAACTGTCGAGGTCGGGGATGAAAACGGCGCTCTTGCCGGGCGTGGTCAGAAGGTAGCCGACCGTCTCGGAGAACTCGTCGCGGTGCGGCATGCGCATCGGCTCGACGGTCAGGGTATCGGAGACCCTCGCGCGCTCACCCTCGACGAGCTCGATAATCTCGATGTTGCCCAATTCGACCAGCTGGCTCCACGGGCCATTGCGCCTGAGGAACTGCGCCATCCGCTCCATCGCAAAAACGCGCTGCCCGTCAGCGCCCGCGCTCTCGACGCCAAATTGCGCAAGGCCAAGATAATGCCCGATGTGAGCGTGAGTGAGGAACACGCCGTCAAGACCCAGACCGCCGGGCGCATCGTCCCTGCCCGGCTCGACCCGGTCGAGCGCGTGGACCTGCTGCGTGATGGCGGGCGTGGCTTCGAACAGGAAGCGCTTCCTCCCATCGCGATCGATCAAACCGAGCGAGGTCGGAAGCAGATGCGGCCCATCGTCGGAAGGGTTGCCGAGTTGCGGCGCTCCCGCATCCTGCCCTGCCCCCAGCACCACCAGTTCAAGATCGCATGAGGGCGGCTCTTTCACAGCCTCTCCGGCCAGCAAAAGCGCGAGCAACGGGCCCATCGTGATCATTCGCTCACCCCGCTCGCAAACCAGTCCAGCGCCACTTCAAGCGCTGCATCCCCGCCGTCCTCGCCCGTGTCGCTGGCCTCCATCACAGTGCCGGGCAGCCAGTCTTCGCGCGGGGTCATGTCGCGCGAGAACAGGCTGTCCCATGCGAAAGCGAAGCTCAGGCAGCGATTGTCGGTGCTGGTGCGGTTCAACGTGCCGAGGAGGTCGGCCAGAGGGGAGCCGATTGTCGTGGCTCCGACGGTACGATCGAAAGCCATCGCCAGCGCCTCGCCAGCGCTTCCTGTCCAGCGCCCGGCAAGGACCACGACCGGACCTGAAAAATGCGATCCGCGAGGGAACACATACTCCGCATATTGGCGCGGCACGCCGAACACGGCGTCTTCATAGGCGTTGCGGTGCACCTGATAGACACTGGCCTCGGTTACGAAGTGGCCAAGGATCGTGCGCGCGACAGTCGTGTTGCCGCCGCCGGGCGTGTCGCGAAGGTCGATGATCAGGCCGCGCGCTTCTGCGACTTCCATCATGGCGCTGTCAAAGGCTTCGACCATCGCATTGTCGCCGAGCGAATCGTGGAACCGAATGCGGGCGACGCCGCCGTGATCGGTTATCTCAAGCCCGCCGTCCGGTCGCTCACCCAGCGCCTGTTGAGCAGGTGCGAGGGTCAGCGTGCGCTCGCCTTCAGGCGTTGCGAAAGTGAGCTTACGCTCATGCCCCAGAAAGCCGGTGGTCACCACGTTGACCGCATATTCGACCTGCCCAGCGTCCGGGTCGGCTTCGACAGGCGCAAGCGCCGCTTTCGCCCGCGCTTCTATCGCCTCGCCGTCCATGCTGATGAGCTGCCAGCCCGGGCGCACGCCAAGAGCGGCAGCATCGCTGCCCTGCTTCACATCTGCGACGATCCATCTGTCGCCCGACCGGATCGTCCAGAAATCCGACGAGGACGGGATCCATGCACGCTCAGGGGAGGATACGGGGCGCACGTGAAAGTGCCCGTCGCGAAAGGCATAGCCGAGCGTTTCGGCAATCCGCGCCAATTCGCCGACGGTCTGGGCCTTTCGCGCGCTTGCCCCTGCTTTTGACAGCAGCGCATCGACATCGGGAACCCGGCCAAGATAGGCGTAGTTCTCGCGCAGGATGACCTCAACCTCGTCCCACGCCTCCGGTGTCTGCGCCCACGCATCGCAATCCTTCGCGTCCGACGCTGTCGCCGGAACGGGCCAAGCCGCAACCGCAAGACTTGCGGCAACCGCCGCTCGCCAGTTCAGCTTCACTCGATCACGCGCCCGCGCACCATGACCCAGTCGACCTGTTCGAGCACGGTCGCATCGCTGATAGGATTGCCATCAACCGCGATGATGTCAGCCGAATAGCCCGGCATCAGCCGACCGATCTGGTCGCTCATCCCGAGGATGTCGGCAGCGACAGTCGTAGCGCTGGCAAGCGCATCGCGGCTCGACATGCCGCCGCGGATCATCAGGCGAAACTCGCCTGCGTTAAGTCCGTGGGGGAAGACGCCCGCATCGGTGCCGAACGCAATACGCACGCCGTTTGCACGGGCACGTTCGACAATGGTGTCAGCGACCTTTGCAACTTCTCGGATCTTGGCTTCGACCACGGGCGTGTAGAAGCCCTTGCCAAGGTTCTGGCGAATGCCCTCGAATGCCATGAGAGTGGGCACCAGCGTCGTGCCGCTTTCATTCATCGCCCGTGCGGCCGCGTCGTCGATGTAAGTGCCGTGCTCAATCGTATGCACCCCGGCGCGCGCCGCAGCCTCGATCCCGCGCGCACCGTGAGCGTGCGCTGCGACCTTGAGGCCAAGGCTTTCGGCGGTGTCGACGATCGCCTTCATTTCGTCATCGGAGAAATGCGCTTCGAGCCCGCGGCCCTGCTGCGAGAGGACGCCGCCGGTTGCGGTGATCTTGATAAGGTCAGCGCCATATTGCGAGGCGAGCCGCACCTTGGACGCGCACTCCACCGGGCCGGTACAGGTGAAGCCTGAATCGAGCGCGTCGTTCACATGCTCGACGAAACCGTTGGTGTCGCCATGCCCGCCGATGATGGAGATCGTGCGCGCGCTGGTCACAACGCGCGGTCCCGGAGCAAGCCCTTCGGCGGTCGCGCGGCGTAGCATCTGCGTCACCTGATCCGTTCGCGAACCCAGGTCGCGGACGGTGGTAAAGCCTGCAAGCGCGGTGATACGCGCGTTCTTCGCAGCGATCAGGGTGAAGTATTCAGGCGGGGTGGTCGCCGCACGCCAAAACTCGCCCGAAGGATCGCCGGACAAATGCGTGTGCAGGTCGATAAGGCCGGGCAGGACCGTCTTGTCGGACAGGTCGATATAATCCCACACCCACTCGCCGGCCTCATTGGTCGCAGCCGCTTCATAACCGCGCGCCTGATCGCTGTCGGCGGCGACGATATCGTGGATGCGGCCATCCTTGACGATGATGTAGCTGGGCCCGGATGGCTCGTTCGCTGCATCGGTGATCACGCTGCCCGCGTCGATCAGCGTCTCGGCGAAGGCTGGCGCTCCGGCCAGCGCCGCCAATCCTGCGGCAGTTCCAACAAGCGCGAACCGAATGGTCTTGAGCAGTCCCATGTCTTTCTCCCTGCTTCTCCTGATCCCTCAGGAGCAGGTGATGCCGGTGTCCAGCGGCCCTGACAACCCCTACCCGTTAAGCGCGCTCGACATTTGCGATTCATCCGGTGGTCGCTATGACGGCACGCATTGACTAAAATTTGAGAGGACTGAACGACAAACCTATGAACCGACTGACCGTTGTTACCGCCGCGCTGTTCGCGACCGCTTCGCTGACCGCCACCGCACATGCCCGCCCGATGACCCCCGAAGACGTTGCTAAGATCGAAAGCGTTGGCGCCATCGCCATTTCGCCCGACGGTATGCGCATCGCCTACACCACCGGCAGCCTGCCTGACGTCACCGAAGGCGAGGACAATGGCGGCATCAAATCGCAGCTCAGCATTGCGACCGGCCCGGACATTGCGCGCCAGTTCCTGCCAGAGGATGTGTCGCCGGGCGATGTTGCCTTCTCGCCCGATGGCCGGATGCTGACCTTCACCTGGTCCAAGGACGACGAGGACGCAGCGGTATGGGGCATTCCCGTTGACGGCGGTACCTACATGAAGCTCGCTGCGATCGAGGATTCGGGCGTTCGCGATTACCGTTTCAGCCCCGATGGCCGCACGATCTACATGATGGTCGGCCCGGCCAAGGACGAACAGCGCGAGGCGCAAGCCAAGGGCGGCTTCACGAGCAAGGTCTATGAGGAAGAATTCCGCCCGGCTCGCATGTTCGCCGCCAACGTGATGATGAACGGCGAGATTGACGACGAGCCGCGCGAAATCGCTTTGCCCGGTTATGTCTCGGCATTCGACATCGCGCCTGACGGATCGTTCGGCATCATTGAGACAACGCCGACCCCGCTGGTCGACGACAGCTACACCTCCAAACGGGTCAACGTCATCGACCTTGCCAGCGGCGATGTGCGCGCCGTGGTCGAAACGCCGGGCAAGCTGGGTGATGTCGAGATTTCGCCTGATGGTTCGCAGCTTTCGCTGATCGCGGGCATCGATATGAACGATCCGGCTGCGACCACGCTTCACCTTGTTGACACAGCGACGGGCGATTACCGGGCCATCAATGCGGGTGAGCCGCTTGCCACCGTCGATGCAGAATGGATGTCCGACGGGCGCCTGATGACGGTTGTGCATCGCGGTGTTCAGTCCGAGGTGCACGTGCACAATGCCGATGGCACCCTCGCCGAAGTCATTGATCCGGGCGAGCTGATCCTCACCGGCGTCGAAGCGGCAGGCGACCGGGTCGCCTTTACCGCCAGCGCTCCGCAGCATCCGACCGAGCTTTTCGTCTGGAACAACGGCGCTTTCGAACGCTGGACGCAGCATAATGAGTGGCTGTCGGACATCACCTTCGGCGAACAGCGCGCCTACACCTTCACCGCAACCGACGGTCAGGAAGTCGAAGGCGTGCTGATCCTGCCCGTAGGCGGCGTGGCGGCGGGCGGCGCCCCGACGATCATGAATGTCCATGGCGGGCCGGAAGCGCACGATTCGAACGGTTGGCAGACCGCCTATTCAAAGCCGGGTCATGTGGCAGCGGGTCAGGGCTATGCCGTGTTCCTGCCAAACTATCGCGGCTCGACCGGCTATGGCACCGCGTTTTCAAAACAGCATCAGGGCCGCTACACCGACCCTGAATTCCGTGACATTGTCGATGCGAAGAATGCGCTTGCCGCTGACGGCATCACCGACCCTGATCGCACCGGCATCACCGGCGGATCGTATGGCGGTTATGCAAGCGCCTGGGGTGCGACCTATTATTCCGCTGAGTTCGCAGCGAGCGTCATGTTCGTCGGCATCTCGGACCAGATCAGCAAGTTTGGCACGACCGACATCCCTTACGAGATGTACAACGTGCACAGCCTCGCCTGGCCGTGGGATAACTGGCAGAAGATGCTTGAGGTTTCGCCGATCTACTACACCGAACGGGCCGAAACACCGCTGCTCATCATGCATGGCGAAGAAGACACGCGCGTCGATCCGTCGCAGTCGATGGAGCTTTATCGCTTCATCAAGGTGAGAAAGCCCGACACGCCGCTGCGTCTCGTGTTCTTCCCTGGCGAAGGGCACGGCAACCGGATGGCTTCGCACCGCTATGACTACAACCTTCGGATGATGGAGTGGTTCGACACCTATCTGAAGACCGGCGACCGCGATGCGGAAATGCCGCCTGCGCGCCCGCAACTGGCCGAAGGCGCCAAGGGTGCGAGCGCTGAAGAGGACGACAGCGAGGACTGATCGCCGTCGAAGTCAGATAAAGGAAGGGCCGCCCGGTGAGGCGGCCCTTTCGCATTTTGAGCTCAAGCAAATCGGCCCGGATGGGCGCTCACAAACTAAAACGTATAACCAAGCCCGATGCCGCCGATGAACTGGTTGGCGCTGCCACGCTCTGCGGTGAACGGGGTATCAGCGGCATCGCCCACCATCCGCGTGTAGCCCGCGACGGTGTAGATGTTCAGGCCGCCGTTCAAAGCATTGCCATCGAAGTCGAAGGTGAGGATCGCGATTGAACCGACGCTGTTCAGCCCGCCATCGGCAGTGAACTCGGCAAGCCCCGTCGCTGCCGCATCGGATGGCGTGACGGTGTAGTAATAGTCGGCAAAGTCATCGTCGACGAAGCTTGCATTGACGCTCAATTGCAGGGCGGCGCTGTTCCCGAACGGCCTGAAATAGCTGATACCGGGTTCAAACAGCATGCCGTTATGCGCATCGAGAATATCCCAGCGAACTTGCGCGTTGAGGGTGATGCTGTCGCGCTCTGCGAAGATCCCGGGAAAGCTTACGCCGCCATTGACGCCCACTTCGATTGCCACATCGAGTTCGGTTGCAAGCTCGACCACTTCGTCTTCGATCTGGTTTGCCCGGTCATTGCGAAAACGGAAGGACGGGCCGAACGAAAAGCTTGTCTCGGGCGGCATCAGCGAAGGGCCCTGTGAAAGCAGGTCGAGATTGAAGCCGGGACCGTTCGGGCTGATCCCGACACCGGCCACGCGCCCGACAATCAGCGGCAGCGGGAAAACGATGTAATCGTCCGATCCCGAATAGCTTGGAACAAGCCCTGCCCCGATGCCGACCGTGGCCCATGTTTCGTCGAATACGAATTTGAACGGCGCAACGCCCGATGGCGGGCCGCTCGCCACTGGCCCCTGGGGCGGACGTTCCTCTTGGGGCACGCTCTCAGCGCTTTCTGATGCGGTGTCTTCTGGCTCGCTGGCAGCATCGGCAAGGTCGAAGCCGGTTAGATCATCGCCAGTTTCGGCCGCTACAGGGGCCGCAAAGAGGGCCGAGAGCGCGAGAACGGGTACAGCGAGCATTCGGGGATTGGGGTACAAGGGTGTCTCCAGTCGGGGATAGGGTGTAGAGTGCGCTCGAGAATTGATGCACACAATGCACTTAGAGGCGAGCGGTTCCGGTTGCATGACACCCCGAGCACACCGTGCGCAAGGCCTGCCGGGATCAAAATCCAGCGCGTCATTGCTCATGCTCTCACCCTCGCCTAGGGCCTTGAAACAGATGAGCGACTCACAATTCGATTGCGTCATTGTTGGCGGAGGCCTTGCTGGCGGTCTGATCGCGCTTGCGCTTCACAAGGCGCGGCCCGAATTTCGTATCGCAGTGGTCGAAGCCGGGCGCACGATCGGCGGCAATCACCGCTGGAGCTGGTTCGACAGCGACCTGTCGGACAAGGGCCGCGAACTGCTCAGCACATTCCGCCAGACCGGCTGGGACGATGGCTACGAAGTCCGGTTTCCCAAGTATCGCCGCAAGCTCAAGACCGCCTATCGCTCCATGGCGTCGGGCGACTTTCACGAAGGTCTTACCCGCGAACTGCCCGATAGCGCGCTTTATCTGGGGCGCAAGGCGGTCGGGCTTGACGCGGGCGGCGTCGATCTGGCGGCGACGGAATATGGCGAGCCGGAGCGGCTGAACGCGCGCAGCGTGATCGATTGTCGCAGCTTCAAGCCAAGCCCGCACCTCAATGGCGGCTGGCAGGTGTTCCTTGGCCGCCACATTCGTTTGAGCGAACCGCACGGGCAGGAACGCCCGATAATCATGGATGCAACGGTCGACCAGCATGCCCCCCATGGCAACGGCTCGGCCTATCGGTTCGTTTATGTTTTGCCGCTGGGCGCGCACGACGTATTCCTCGAAGACACCTACTACGCCGACGATCCGAGGCTCGACCGCAGCGCGTTGTCGGGCCGGATCGATCAGTACGCGCGGGCGCATGGCTGGGACGATGGCGCAATTGTCGGTCACGAGGCAGGCGTACTCCCGGTCCTGACCGGCGGCGACTTTCCTGCGTATCAGGACACGATTCGGATACAAGGCGTGGCGGTTGCAGGGGCGCGTGGCGGCTTTACCCACCCGTTGACCAGCTACACGATGTGCATCGCGGTTGAAAATGCCCTCGCGGTTGCCGAAAACGCCGACCTGCCCGGAGAACAGCTGGCCGCGATGTTCGACTTTCGCGCGCGCAGGCACTGGCGCAAGACCGCGTATTACCGGCTGCTCGCCCGCTTTCTGTTTTTCGCCGCCCGTCCAGACCGGCGGGTCAAGGTTTTCCAGCGCTTCTATCGGCTGCGCGAAGGGTTGATCGAACGCTTTTACGCGGCCCGCTCAAATCCTTTCGACAAGGTCCGCGTCCTGTGGGGCGAACCGCCCGTACCTATCCCAAGCGCGATTACCGCCATGTTCAAACGCGGCGCGCCTCTCAAGACAGATACGCAAACCGAGTTTGAATGCTCTGAGTTTGCACAAAGTGAAATTCCAGCGGAGAATGAGGCATGAACGTCAATTCGACAATCCAGGGCGGGCTTGACCTCAACCCGCCGGTGAACCGCGAAAAGGGCATCAATCCCGCCATGGCCGAAAAGTATGCGGGCAAGCGCGCCTGCGTGATTGGATCGGGCTTTGGCGGAATGGCGCTTGCGATCCGGCTGCAATCTCATGGTATCGAGACAACTGTCGTGGAAGCACGCGACAAGCCCGGTGGCCGCGCTTATTTCTGGGACAAGGAAGGCTTCACCTTCGATGCTGGCCCGACCGTCATCACCGACCCGCCTTGCCTCAAGGAACTGTGGGAATTGACCGGGCACGACATCGCTGAAGATGTCGAGCTGATGAAGGTCATGCCGTTCTATCGCCTCAACTGGCCCGATGGCACCAACTTCGATTATTCGAACGACGAGGAACAGCTCGCCGCCGAAATCGCCAAGCTGAACCCTGACGACGTGGTCGGTTACCAGCGCTTCCTCGAATATTCGGCGGAAGTGTACGAGGAAGGCTATCTCAAGCTTGGCACTGTGCCGTTCCTCGACTTTAAGTCGATGCTGAAAGCCGCGCCTGCCCTCATCAAGAAGCAGGCCTGGCGCAGCGTCTACGACATGGTGTCGAAATACATCAAAAGCGAAAAGCTGCGCGAGGCGTTCAGCTTCCACACGCTTCTGGTCGGCGGCAGCCCGATGAAGACCTCGAGCATCTACGCCCTGATCCACAAGCTTGAGAAAGACGGCGGCGTCTGGTGGGCGCGCGGCGGGACCAACCGCCTGATCGCTGGCATGGTACGCCATTTCGAGCGCCTCGGCGGCACGATGCGCGTCGGCGATCCAGTGGTGCAGGTTCACACGATCGGCACCCGCGCAAGCGAAGTCGAGACCAAGTCGGGGTGGAAGGAACGCTTCGACGCGGTCGCCTCCAACGCCGACATCATGCACTCATACAAGGACTTGCTTTCGGGTTCGGAGCGCGGGCCGAAATACGCAAAGTCGCTGGCGCGCAAGAGCTACAGCCCTTCGCTGTTCGTCGTGCATTTCGGGCTGGAAGGCACGTGGCCGGGCATCCCGCACCACATGATCCTGTTCGGTCCACGCTATCACGGACTTGTCGACGACATCTACAAGCACGGCGTGCTGCCGCAAGATTTCTCGATCTATCTTCACCACCCGACCGTCACCGATCCAAGCATGGCACCGCAGGGCAAGAGCACGTTCTACGCGCTGGTCCCCGTCGCTCACATGGGCAAGCTCGCGGTTGATTGGGATGCGGTTGGTCCGCAGCTTGAAAAGGCGATCCTCGATGAAATCGGGCGCCGCCTGATCCCCGACATCCACGACCGGATCGTCACCAAGTTCAGCTACGCACCCAAGGATTTCAAGCAGGACCTTTCCGCCCACATGGGCAGCGCCTTCAGCCTTGAACCGGTCCTGTGGCAAAGCGCATACTTGCGCGGCCACAACCGCGATGACGTGATCGAGAACTTCTACCTCGTCGGCGCGGGCACGCATCCGGGCGCAGGCATTCCGGGGGTTGTCGGCAGCGCCAAGGCGACAGCGGGTATTGTGCTGGAGGACTTGGCGGCTAAAGCGACCGCATGAGCTCCATGAAACGACTTGCCGTTTATTGCGGCTCCGCCACCCCTGCCGATCCGCGCTATATCGAACTCGCCGAAGATGTCGGCGCAGCGCTCGCTCAGCGTGGGATTGGTGTTGTCTATGGCGGTGGTCGTCTAGGGCTGATGGGCGCGGTGGCCAAGGGGGCCTTGCAGGAGGGCGGCGAGGTCATCGGGGTCATCCCGGAGGCGCTTGCGGGCTCCGAGGTCGCCAATAACGACTGCACCGAGCTTCACACCGTGCGCGGTATGCACGAGCGCAAGCAGAAGTTCACCGACCTGTCCGACGGCTTCGTGACCATCCCCGGCGGGGTCGGCACCATGGACGAATTATGGGAGGCGATGAGCTGGGCGCAGCTTGGCTATCACTCGGACCCTGTGGGACTGCTCAACGCGTTCGGGTTCTATGACGACCTTATCAAGTTCAACGCCCGCATGGCCGAAGTCGGCTTCGTCCGACCTGCTCACCAGAACATTCTGATCCATGCAGAGCGGCTCCCCGACCTGCTCGAAAAGATGGCGGCCTACAAACCGCACACCCCGATATTCAGAATGAAGGCCGAGGATTTGTGAGCACGAGGCAGCGCCCGCTTTTCCTGAAGGACCGGCGGGACACGCCCCGCGTCCCCGGCGGCGGGCGCAAACGCGAGGCTTTGGTCGAAAAATCCCGCATCGCGATCCGCGAAGGTTCGCACAGCTTCCATGCCGCCGCGCGCCTGTTCGACAAGACCACGCGTGAACGCGCATGGCTGCTCTATGCCTGGTGCCGCCGGTGCGATGACATTGCCGACAATCAGCATATGGGCGGGGAACTTGGCGACCAGTCGAATGCCGAGGACAGGCTCAAGTCGATCCGCCTGCTGACCCGCCGCGCTCTCGATGGTCTGCCCACCGCTGACCCGGCTTTTGACGCATTCGGTCTGGTCGCAGCCGAGGTTGGCATAACCGAACAGATGGCCGAAGATGTGATCGCGGGTTTTCAGCTCGATGCCGAAGACTGGCGGCCGCGGACTGAGGCCGACATGATGCGCTATTGCTATCATGTCGCGGGCGCGGTCGGTGTGATGATGGCGGTGGTGATGGGCGTCGACCCCAAGGACACCGACACGCTCGACCGGGCGAACGACCTGGGGCTCGCCTTTCAGCTTTCCAACATCGCCCGCGACATTGTCGAGGACGATGCGGCGGGGCGCTGTTACCTCCCTGAGATGTGGTTGGTCGAACAGGACATCGAACCGGGCCAGCACACCAAGCCGCACCACCGCGAAGAACTCGCCGAAATGGCAGCGCGCCTTGTCGACCTTGTTGAAAAGCACGAAGCCGCCGCGCGCGTTGGCGCAGCACGCCTGCCCCTCCGCAGCCGCTGGGCCGTTCTCTCCGCCGCGCGCATCTATGGGGCGATCGGGCGCAAGGTCAGAAAGCGCGGGATCGAGGCATGGAACCACCGCGTCTATGTGCCACGCTGGGAAAAGGCATGGTACGGTGTGCGCGGTTTCGTATCGGCAGTCATCAACCGCCCGCACGAACCCGATGAGCCAATCGACTGGGGTATCGCGGATTATCGTCCCGATCCCGCTTGAAGCGAGCGCGCTTGCGGCGTAGCGCTGCGAGGCATGAGAGGATTTCACACAATCGCTGCCAGCGCGCTCGCGCTCGTCGCCACCCCGGCCCTGGCCGAAGCCCATAATGAAGCTGCCAGCCCCGAGGCCGCCGTCACCGCATTCATGACCGCGTTCGACGCGCAGGATGCAGACGCAATGCGCGCGATGGTCGTTGAGGGCGTGAGTGTCACGGTCATCGAAGAGCGCGAGGGGTCGGACCGTGTCCGCGCGGTTCCGCTTGCGACGCTCATCGAAAACATCGGGTCTTCGCCGAATGATCTCGAGGAACCCATTTACGGTCTGCGATGGCTCGAAATGGGCTCAGTGGCCACCGTGATGGCCGAATATGAATTTCTAATCGACGGCGAGCGGTCGCATTGCGGGACAAACGCCTTCAACCTCGTGCGCGTTGATGGGGACTGGAAGATCGCAGGGATCGCCTACAGCCATATCGAAGACGATTGCGATGTGGAGGCGCCGCAATGATCTCCAAGCTCCTCATCGCCAATCGCGGCGAGATCGCCTGCCGCATCATGCGCACGGCCCGCGAAATGGGCGTGGCAACGGTTGCGGTCTATTCGGACGCCGATGCCAAGGCGCTGCATGTGCGCATGGCAGACGAAGCGGTTCATATCGGCCCCTCTCCCGCTGCCGAGAGCTATCTGGTAGGTGAGAAGATCATAGCGGCGGCCAAAGAAACGGGCGCCGAGGCGATCCATCCTGGCTACGGCTTTCTGTCGGAAAACGCCGGTTTCGCGCAGGCCGTGATCGATGCAGGGCTGATCTGGGTCGGGCCCAAGCCTGAAAGCATCGAGGCGATGGGTCTCAAGGACGCTGCAAAAGAGCGCATGATCGCTGCGGGCGTGCCGGTAACGCCGGGCTATCTCGGCGAGGACCAATCGGTCGAACGGCTAAAATCAGAAGCGAACGCCATCGGCTACCCCGTGCTGATCAAGGCGGTCGCAGGCGGCGGTGGCAAGGGGATGCGCAAGGTCGATGCGCCCGGCGACTTCGAAGCCTCGCTCGAAAGCTGCCGGCGCGAAGCCAAGGCCAGTTTCTCCAACGACGAAGTGCTGCTCGAAAAGTGGATCACCTCCCCCCGCCATATCGAGGTGCAGGTGTTCGGCGACAGCCACGGCAATGTCGTCCACCTGTTCGAACGCGACTGCTCGCTCCAGCGCCGCCACCAGAAGGTGATCGAGGAAGCCCCCGCCCCCGGCATGGACGAGGCCACCCGCGAAGAAATCTGCGCCGCCGCCGTGCGCGCCGCCAAGGCGGTCGATTACGAGGGTGCAGGCACGATCGAATTCATCGCCGATGCCAGCGAAGGCCTGCGCGCGGATCGCATCTTCTTTATGGAGATGAACACCCGCCTGCAGGTCGAACACCCGGTGACCGAGGAGATCACCGGCGTTGATCTGGTGGAATGGCAACTGCGAGTGGCGAGCGGGGAGCCGATCCCGCTGAAGCAGGAAGACCTCTCGATCAACGGCTGGGCGATTGAAGCGCGGCTGTATGCGGAGGACCCGGCAAAAGGGTTTTTGCCGAGTACGGGGCGGCTCGACGTCTTGCGCTTGCCTCGCGGTGCGAGGATCGAAACTGGGGTGGAAGAAGGCAGCGAGGTTTCTCCCTTCTACGATCCAATGATTGCCAAGATTGTCGTCCATGAGGAAACGCGCGATGAGGCCATTTCCGCTATGGACGAGGCTTGTCGTGGTGTTGCAGCCCTGCCCGTCAAGCACAATGCTTGGTTCCTCAGCCGCTTGACCGGGATGGAAGAATATCAGCAAGCCACGATGACAACCGGCACAATTGAAGCGCGACATAACGAGCTTCAGGCCGAACCCAAGCCATCAAAGTCGCTTTTGGCAGCTGCCGCCATGGACGCATTTTTCGAGCATGTCCCGTTTGGCGAGACTGAGCGTGCCAAGGGATTGTTGGGCTTTCGCCTCAATAGCGCTCCGCAAAAAGAGGTGGCGCTTTCGCTTTCTGGATCACGGATACACGCACCGCTGGATTTGCCCTCAGGCTATGAGTTCTTTGATGGCGAGGCGACTTGGTGGGCATCGCAGCATCACGCCTATTTCGAAGATGGTGCAGCCTTCGTTTTACCCGCCTATCGAGCAGAAGGCACCGGCCACGCCTCAGCCGCCGATGGCGCGATCATCGCGCCCATGCCAGGCAAGGTCATCGCGGTCGATGTGGCCGAGGGCGATACCGTAACCGCAGGGCAGCGGCTGATGGTGCTCGAGGCGATGAAGATGGAGCACGCGCTCACCGCGCCGTTCGACGGGACCGTGACCGAGCTTTCCGCCAGCGAAGGCGGGCAAGTGCAGGTCGAGGCGGTGCTGTGCGTGGTGGAGCCGTCGGAGTGATCCGGGTTTCCTTGTCATTGCGAAGAGCCGGAGGCGACGCGGCAATCCATGGACCAATTCTTGCCTCACACAATTGCCGTCGTGGTGGCCGCGATCAGCCGTCCATGGATTGCTTCGCAACGCTCGCAATGACGAGATAGGGATGAGCTGGGAAAAAGAACTCGAAGAACTCCGCCAGCGCGAAGCCTTCGCCGATCAGATGGGCGGCGCAGACAAGGTCGCCCGCCAGCATGGGCGCGGCAAGATGGATGCCCGCGCGCGGCTCGCTGCGATCTGCGATCCCGGCTCCTTCCGTGAAATCGGCAAGATCGCAGGTAAAGGCCATTACGACGAAAACGGCGACCTGACCGGCGTCACCCCTGCCCCTTTCCTGTTCGGCAAGGCCACGATCAATGGTCGCCCTGTGGTCGCCACCGCAGACGACTTCACCATTCGCGGCGGTGCGGCGGACGCGGGCATCGCGCGCAAGATGGTGCAGGCAGAGACGATGGCGCACGAACTCAAGCTGCCTATCATCCGCATGATCGACGGGACAGGTGGCGGCGGCAGCGTCAAGACGCTCGAACAGATCGGCGCAACCTACATCCCCGCAGTGCCGGGATGGGATGCGGTGGTCGAGAACCTCGATACGGTCCCGGTGGTCGCACTCGCGCTTGGCCCGACCGCAGGGCTTGGCGCGGCGCGCACGGTCGCAAGCCATTACTCGATCATGGTGCGCGGCCTCTCACAGCTTTTCGCCGCCGGACCTGCCGTTGTCGATGGACTGGGCGAGGCGTATAAGAGCGCAGAGGATCACAGCCAGGCAAAGGAAGAGCTTGGCGGGGTCGACATCCACACGCGCAACGGCGTGGTCGATGACGAGGTTGCGAGCGAAGCCGAAGCCTTTGCCCGCGCGCGTTACTTCCTCTCCTTCATGCCCGAACATGTCGGCCAGCTTGCGCGGCGCTCAACCTGCACGGACCCGGTGGACCGCAAGGATGAGGCGCTGCTCAGCCTCGTGCCGCGCGATCCCAAACAGGTCTATTCGATGCGCCGCTGCATGGAGATGGTCCTCGACCAGGGCACCGTTTTCGAAATCGGCAAAAACTGGGGCCGCGCTGCGATCACGGCGCTCGCCCGTCTCGATGGCTGGCCCGTTGCTGTGGTGGCGAGCGATCCGTCCTATCTCGGCGGATCGTGGGAAGCGAAGACCAGCGAAAAGGTCGAACGTTTCGTGCGTCTCGCCGACCAGTTCCGCTTGCCTATCGTTCATCTCGTCGACAATCCCGGCTTCATGATCGGGCGCGAGGCGGAAATGGCGGGGACGATCCGCTACGGCGTGCAGGCGATGAATGCGATCTACAAGGCCTCAGTCCCGCTCGCCAGCATCGTGCTGCGCCGCGCCTATGGCATTGCGGGCAGCGCGATGAGCAATGCGGAGCGTTACCAGTATCGCTTCTGCTGGCCGAGCGGCGATTGGGGAAGCCTGCCTATCGCAGGCGGGATCGAGGTCGCTTACAAGTCCGAACTCGAAGCGTCGCAAGACCCCGAAGCCGAGCTTTCCGCGATCCGCGAAAGACTGGCGAAGGTCACCTCGCCCTTTCGCAGTGCCGAAAGGTTCAACGTCGAGGACATTATCGACCCGCGCGATACGCGGCCATTGCTGTGCGAATTCGCACAGCTCGCCTGGCGCAAGCTTGAGGCCGAGGCCTAGGCTCTGTTCGGGGCATCCTTTGCGCCCAACCCCATCTCAGGCTCCGGCGGACCGAACAGCTTGCCCTTTTCGCTGAACAGGACGAGCGCAAGGCAGGCGAGCCCTGCTGCAAGCAGCGAGAGCGCAAGCGGCTGCGGTGTGCCGTCATAGGCATAACCAACCGCTGCGCCCAGCAAGGCCGCGACCGTCAACCGGATGAAGCCGTGGACCGAGCTCGCAGCGCCTGCGATATCGAAGAACGGGTTCATCGCGATCGAGCCGAAATTGCTGCCGATAAAGCCGAGAAGCATCATGTTCACAGCCATTAGCGGCACGAACTGCCACAAGGTCTCGTCCGGCTGGAACGCGAAATAGACCTGCAGGCTGGCGACGAAAATGAAGGTGATGAGCGCGGTGTGGCTCACCCTGCGCGCGCCAAACCTTTCGACGATGCGCGAGTTCGACCAGCTCGCAAACGCCATGGAGCCTGCGCAGATGCCGAAGATGATCGGAAACAGATCGGGAGCGCCGAAGCTCTCTGAAATGAGCTGCTGCGAGGAATTGATGAAACCGAACAGCGCTCCGAAAACGAGCGAGGAGCCGATCACGTAGCCGATGATGCTGGGCATGCTGACAGCGCGCAGCATATTGCCGCCGATCACTCGCGGGCGGATTTCCTGGCGGTTCTCTTCGGTGAGGCTCTCAGGCAGGCGGAAATAGACCCATGCGCCGATGATGAGACCCTGCAACGCCATCGCGCCGAAGATCATCCGCCAGTCGCCGACGAGCAGGATGACCTCGCCAATGCTGGGGGCGATGGCGGGGACCATCAGGAAGATCACGAAGATGAGGCTCATCATGCGGGCCATCTTGTCACCGCCCACCCTGTCGCGAATGATCGCCGGCGGCAAAGCGACAATGCCCGCTCCGAAAAAGCCCTGCGCCGCGCGAACGGCGATCAAGGCCTCGTAAGTTGTGACAAGCGCGCTTGCGATGGAAAGAAGGATATAGACCGCAATGGACCCCAGCAGGATCGGGCGTCGACCGAAGCGGTCCGCCAGCGCTCCCGGGATGAGCGCGCCGATGCCCGCGGCCAGCAGGTAAACTCCCACCACGAACTGACGGTCATTGCCCTCAACGGACAAGGACACGGCAAGCTCATCAAGCGCAGGCAGGATCGCGTCGATCCCGAAGGCCTGAAGCGCCATCAGCAGGGCCATCATCCAGATCATCTCGGTTTCGCCGAGACGTTTGGTGGGCGCAGAGAGCGGGGCAGCGGTTGCCATTGCCGCTCCCTTGCCTTGCGGCTCACCCGATGACCACTGTTCTTTTCGCATATGCACAAAATCGCTGCGTTCGCCGAAAGTTCCAGCCACGCTTTCTTCGCAGGCACGAAGCGCCTATTTCGTGAACGATGTCCGAGCCTGCTCCCGACCATGCCAATGACGCGGCCAAAGACGAGGCCGAAGACGGGGCCGAAGCCTCC
Organism: Erythrobacter sp. KY5; assembly: GCF_003264115.1. Lineage (NCBI taxonomy): Bacteria > Pseudomonadati > Pseudomonadota > Alphaproteobacteria > Sphingomonadales > Erythrobacteraceae > Erythrobacter > Erythrobacter sp. KY5. The sequence goes on from NZ_CP021912.1 coordinate 3,164,609, forward strand.
GAAAGCGCGGGTTTGCGCAAGATCATCCATGTCGACATGGATGCCTTCTTCGCGAGCGTGGAACAGCGCGACGATCCGAAATTGCGCGGAAAACCGGTCGCTGTCGGCGGGTCAGGCGGACGCGGCGTGGTGGCAGCTGCGAGCTATGAGGCGCGCAAATTCGGCGTGCGCAGCGCAATGCCATCGGTGACCGCCAAGCGGCTGTGCCCCGATCTCGTTTTCGTGCGCCACCGCTTCGATGCTTACAAGGAAGCGAGCCGCCAGATCCGCCGCATTTTCGAGCACCACACCCCGCATGTGGAACCGCTCAGCCTCGATGAGGCCTATCTCGATGTGACCCAGGACCGGCTCGGGATCGGTAGCGCGACGCGCATTGCCGAGCTCATCAGGCAGGAAATTCGGGCCAAGACGCAGCTCACTGCAAGCGCCGGGGTCAGTTACAACAAGTTCCTCGCAAAGCTGGCAAGCGACCAGAACAAGCCCGATGGCCTGTGCGTCATCCGGCCGGGCCAAGGCGCCGACTTCGTGGCTGGCCTGCCGATCCGCCGGTTCCACGGCGTCGGCCCCAAGGCGGAGGAGAAGATGAAGCGCCTCGGCATCGAAACGGGCGCTGATCTTGCGGCCAAGGATATCGACTTCCTGCGTGCCAATTTCGGCTCGTTCGCCGATTATCTCTACCGCGCCGCCCGAGGCATCGACCTGCGTCCGGTAAGAGCGCACCGCAACCGCAAGTCGGTCGGCGGCGAACGCACTTTCAGCGACGACATCTCCAGCGGATCGGCCCTGCGCGACACGCTGGAGAACATCATCGAAATCGTCTGGGGCCGGATCGAGAATTCAGCGAAGGATGGCAAACCGACGCGCGGACGCACGATCACTCTGAAGCTTAAATTCACCGATTTTCAGATCATGTCGCGCGCCAAATCCGTGCCCCACTGGATCGGCGACAAGCAGGAGTTTGCCCGGCTCGCGCGCGAATTGCTCGAAGAAACTCTGCCGCTGCCAATGCCGATCCGGTTGATGGGACTGACGCTGAGCAATCTTGAAGGCGCGCAGGAGAAAAGCAAGCAGCCGCGTGACGATGCGCAGCTCAGCCTGCTTTAGCGATCACTGCCGCGCGCCGGTTTTCCATTGCTCGATCCGTCTGCGGGTGACCCGTCCCAAAGGCTCGGGCAGCGAGTGTGACGGGAAGAAGCGCGCATCAACGACCTCCCTGCCATCGGGCTTGGGCCGCGTATCGCAGATCGCGTGAAACAGGTACGCGGTGTGAGGAGAGCCTGAGATGCTCTCGGTCAAAGCACCCAGCGTCTCGATTTCGGCAAGCGCAATGCCGACTTCTTCCATCACTTCGCGGCGCGCGCCTTCCTTCGGGTCTTCGCCGCGCTTGATCCCTCCACCGGGAAGCGCCCAGACGTCAGGACCATAGGAATGCTTGAGCAGCAGGATATCGCCGGCAAGATTGGTCACGATCACGCTTGTCCCGGCAATCGGCGCGCCTGAAAACTTGCGCCATCTGTGGCGAACCGAATGAGCAATCGGCAGCAGGCGGCGATGCAGCGGCCTGGGCAGCAATCGCTCTGCAAGACTGACGATCAGGTGAAGCATGTCACACGAATGCCGCGTGCCTTCGCTGCGCCGAGCAGGCGCGCAATCGGCAGATCGTGCTCGCCAGCCATCGCGGCCTTGAACACGCCAAGCTTTTCAGCGGAGCCGCCAAGCGTAAGCACCACTTGCTGCGTGTCGAGAAGAGCGGGCAAGGTCAGCGTGATGCGGTCGAACGGTGCGTTTTCGGGCAAGGGATCGGGTGTGATACGGCGGATCGCCTCGGCGTCGTCGACCTGCGGATCGGTGTTGGGAAACAGCGAGGCGATGTGCCCGTCCGCTCCCATCCCGAGCCAGGTCAGCGCGAAATGCGGTGGCTCGCTCAATTCGCCAAGCGCCGTGATCTTCGCGCCGGTCGTGCCAAGCAGTTCGCGCATTTTCCCTGTATTCGACGCCTCGTGATCTTCCGGCACGATACGATCATCATTGGGAATGAAGCACGCACGCTCCCATTGAGGCCCCGGTTCGCGCGCGATCATTGTTTCGAGGATCGGAAACGGCGTCGATCCGCCCGGCATCGTGATGAAATACGCGCCGTCGCCAGCGGCTTCGGCTGCCTTCATCCGATCGTTCAGCCAGCCAGCGATCGTGTCGATATCGGCGTCGTTGACAATGTCGATAGTGCTCATCGCACCCGCATAGCAAAAGGGCCGCTCCCGCAAAGCGGAAACGACCCTTGATTGCCTATGCGGTCGAAATTCAGGCGGCGGTCGGTTCTTCACCGAGGATCGAGCTGAGGAACCACACGCGCTCTTCGGCCATGTCGGTCCAGTCGTCGATAAGGCCATCGGTGGCATTGTCGCCGGCGTCTTCTGCGAGCGGCTTCATGCCCTTGAGGCGGTCGACCATCTTCTTGTTGTCGTCGCGCAGTTCGCGAACCATCGCGTCGGGATCGAGGCCTGCCGAATCCTGGTCCTTGATGTTGGTATGCTTGGTGATCGAGCCGATCGAGGTCAGCGTTTCGCCGCCGATCTTGCGCACGCGCTCACCAATTCCGTCGATCTGGTCGCGAATTTCAATGGCCTGTTCGTCGAACAGCAGGTGAAGGTCGCGGAAACGCGGACCCTTGATGTGCCAGTGGAAATTCTTGGACTTGGTATAAAGTGCGAAGTGATCGGCCAGAAGACCGTTCAGTTCAGTGATCAGGGCGTTTTTCGAATTGTCGTTTGCGTCTGCCATCGGGGGTTCTCCAAATTAATAATGCGAATAGTTCGCAAAGCATTGCTTTCCGATTGTTACATCACTCTAACGCACCAGCTTGGGAATCGTTTCGAGGAATAGCCGCAAAGACTGATCGCATCAGTCGATCAAAGAAATACGTAACGCGCATTTAATCCGATCATAAGAGCCGCGAGAAACAAACAGACCGACAAAGCGAGCCGCATGGCGCGCAGCGGGAACCGTTCGAGCTTGTCGAGGCCCAACGCCCAGCCAAGTCCAACTGCAGCCACCCCTCCCATGGCCCCGCCAAGCAATGCCGTCGTCGGATAGATCGCCCATGCGGCAAGCGCGAACACGACAAATCGCGCCGCATCGCCGATCTGCCGAAAGATGAGCACGGCTCCAATCGCGACATAGGAGCGCGTCGGCTCCTTCATGCGCTTTAATTTGACAGGCCATGCAAGTTCAAATGCAGCAATCGCCAGCGCAAACGCGACCAGCATCTCAGCTGCGCGGCGGGGAAGGATCGCGGCGATGCTCGACCCGGCATAGGCCATGACCACGGCGCTCACGACGGCGCAGGCTCCGGCAATCAGGAGCAGCGGAACATTGCGATCAAGCTGCGATGAAAACAGCGCGACGATGCTCTGCTCTCGCCCGCCAAAGGCGATGACAAAGGTAAGGATCATGGCAAGGAGGAAGGCGTCCATTTTCGTGCTCTAGCATGCTTGCCGGGGCGCGCCAGCGGGTTGCCGGACCGCGTTGTGCAGCGCAACCAGGTGAGCGCTGTCACACGCCGTTTTCCTACTGCGGCGCGATGCGGTAAGTCGGCTTCTATGCCCCGGTTCTGCGCCATTTGTGACGATCATGTGCCGCAGCTGAGGGACGCGGGAATTTTACCTCCAGGACCGTGTAACATGCGGTCCATGTTGCACAGTATCATGCCGCTGGCCAATGCCCGTGATGGCGGGTAGGCAGGAGGGTAGACTGACATGAGGAGCGGCACGCGATGAAACTGGAAACTGGAATGGCCGCCGTCGTAACCGGCGGTGCATCGGGACTTGGCCGGGCGAGCGCCGCGGCGCTTGCCGAGGCCGGGCTCAAGGTCGCGATCTTCGACATCAACGACGAGGCGGGAGAGGAGCACGCCGCCGCAATCGGCGGGACCTTCCACCACGTCGACATCATGGACGAAGAAAGCGTCGAGGCTGGCTTTGCCGCCGCACGCTCAGCCAACGGTCAGGAGCGCGTGACGGTTCACTGCGCCATGGCATCGAAGCGCGGCAAGACGATCGGCTGGGACAAGGAGAACGGTCGGTACAAGCGCCTTCCAACCGAAGACTACGCTTTTGGTGCCGAGGGCATCCTCGTCGCCAGCTACCGCATCGCGAGCATCTCGGCTCTCGGCATGGCGAATTCGGAGCCTCTGAACGACGATGGCGAGCGCGGGTCGATCACCCTGACCGCAAGCGTTGCGGCACAGGACGGCCAGATCGGACAGGTCATATACGGGTCATGCAAATCCGGAGTGAACGGGCTTGTGCTGCCGATGGCGCGCGACCTTATGGACCTCGGCATAAGGGTGAACTCGGTCATGCCGGGCATCTTCGCGACGCCGCTGATGCTGGGCATGAAGGATCGCAATCCGCAGATGTGGGACCAGCTAAATGCCAGCGTGCCCTTCCCCAAACGGCTCGGCAAGCCGGAGGAATTCGCCTCGCTAATCTGCGAGATCGCGCGCAACTCCTACATCAACGGCCACCAGTTTAGGCTGGACGGAGCGATCCGGATGCCGCCGAAATAGGGAGCTTGAAAGCTGGGTTTGGAGCGGGTGAAGGGAATCGAACCCTCGTCGTCAGCTTGGGAAGCTGCTGCTCTACCATTGAGCTACACCCGCAAGGCATCGTCGAACATCAGGCAAGTGACCATAAACCGGAACCGGCAAAACAGTCAGCTTGCATCGAAGTTCATGATGAGCCACCCGATTGCCACGAGAGCGTGCCTTGGGTCAACACAGGTTAGACCACGGTGCGAGGCTGATGCCTACCCAGCACGTGGTCCACCGGTACGAAGGCCTAGAACCATGCCCTTATGCCGACCAAGAGCTTGAAGCCGTCGGGATCTTCTCCAGCGGCTCGGGCAATGTCGGCCGTCTCACCAATCGCTGCCTCATATTCGATACCGATGTAAGGGGCGAACTCGCGCTCGATCTCGTAGCGTAGCCGCACCCCCGGCTCGACCTTGGTGATGCCAGCACCGATGCCGCGTTCGGGGATGTCCTGTGCAGCGAGCTCTACCTCGACCCTTGGCTGAAGTATAAGCCGCTGGGTGATGAGTTGATCGTATTCACCTTCGATCCGCGCGGTCAGATCGCCGCGATCTGAGAGGAACAATGCTCCATCTACGTGGAACATGTAGGGAGCAAGGCCCTGCACGCCGACGACCAGATGCCCGCGAGTGTCCGGTTCAGGATCGAACCGCACACCGGCTTGCAGATCAAAGAACGGTCCGATTGCGCGGCTGAAGAGCGCCTGTATCTCTGCCTCTTCCAATCGCTCGCCGAACTCGCCTTCGCCCTCGGTCTTGAGCACGAAGCGATTGATGTCGCCGCCATAGAAGGCTTGTGCATCCCAGACATATCCGTCTTCGCCGCCGTCGGGAGCGATGCGTGCTTCCAGCCGTTCGATCAGAACGCTGCCAGTACGCAGACCGCCATTCTCGCGGGCCAGGTTCTTGCGGCTTGGCTCCATCGCATTCGGCCCCCAGATCGCATCGGCCGCATGGCGCGGCCCATCAAATGCACGCTCCGGGATGGCGTTCTCGGGCGCAGCACCCGGAACCGATTTGTCGACCGCAGAAGTATGCGCACTGTGGTCCATCTGTGAGTGGTCCATCTGCGGATGATCCGCGTGCTCAGGCGCATCAGCATCGCTCTGGCCATGAGAGGAATGATCCATCTGGCCGTGGTCGTCGCGGCCCTCCTTTGGCGAGCATTGGTCTGGCGGCAGGTGTCCCATCGCGCAATGATCGACTTCGGGCTTGCTCTCGGCAGGCGCTTGAGCCTGGGGTTCGCCATGCGCGGCATGAGCGCCATGCGCAGCGTGCTCCGAATGGTCCTGGGCTGCGACCGGGGCGGCGAGAAGCGCCGCGCCTGCAAACAGAATTGAGCGCATCAGGAGGGCGTGCCTTCGGGAAACGGGCGCACTGTGACGACCTGCATCATGCCGGCATGCATGTGATAGAGCAGGTGGCAGTGAAATGCCCAGTCGCCGGGTTCGTTCGCAGTAAGATCGAAGGTCGCCGTACCCCCGGGCTGCACCACCATCGTGTGCTTCAATGGCTGATGCATGTGATCCGCACCATTCACCATCTCGAAGAAGTGGCCATGCAAGTGGATCGGGTGAGCCATCATGGTCTGGTTGACAAGCTTCACCCGAACACGCTCGTCATAGCCGAAGCGGATCGGGTCGTCGGTGACCGACGTGAACTTCTTGCCATCGAAGCTCCACATGTAACGCTCCATGTTGCCGGTGAGATGGATCTCCATCTCGCGGTCTATCTCACGGTGCGGGTTCATGCGCTTGGCCTTGAGATCGGTGTAGCGCAGCACGCGGTGCGGCACTTTGTCGAGGCCGAGGCCGGGAAAATCCATCCGGTCCATCGGCATCGGCGCAACCATGTCGAGGCCGGGGCCGACCTTCACATCCTCGGGCAGCTTCGATGTATCGCGCATATTATGGTCGCCAGATGACATTGGGCCGCCCATGCCGCCCATATCGCCCATGTCGTGACCCATCGCAGCGTGGTCCATCATGCCCATGTCGGTCATGCTCAGCGTCGGTGTCTCGCGCAGCGCTGGCGGCGTGGCGATATGCCCCTTGAGGCTGGTGAGACTGGCCACTCCCATGCCGCTGCGATCCATCGCCTCAGCGACAATGGCGTGGCTACCATCGGCTGGCGCGACGATTACGTCGTACGTTTCTGCAACGCCGATCTGGAATTCGTCCACCTCGACCTCGTCGACGTCTTTGCCGTCTGCCTGAATGATCGTCATCGGCACGCCCGGAATGCGGACGTTGAAGAACGACATCGCGCTTCCATTGATGACGCGCAGCCGGACCCGCTCGCCGGGACGGAACTCAATTTGAAGATTATCGGCGGGGCCGTGCCCGTTGATGAGATAGGTATAGGTCGAGCCGGTCACGTCAGAAATGTCGCGCGGGTTCATGCGCATCTGGCCCCACATGCGGCGCATCTCGCCTGACATGTCTCCTTCACTCGCCGTTTGCATCTGGCGATTGAAGTAATGCTCGCCGACCTTGAGCTTGCGCATGATTTCATGCGGGTGGATCGGCGTGAACTCTGACAAGAGCACCACATAATCGCGATCGTAGCGCGGGTCGGGCTCTGCGCTTTCGATGACTATTGGACCATAGTGCCCAGCCTGCTCCTGAAGGCCGGAATGCGAGTGCCACCAATATGTGCCGTTCTGCCTGATCGGAAACTCATAGGTGAAGGTTTCACCCGGCTTGATGCCGGGAAAGCTGACACCGGGAACGCCATCGAATTGAAAGAGCAAGAGCAGACCGTGCCAATGGATCGAGGAATCCTCGGCAAGATTGTTGGTCACGTGCAGGCGCACGTTTTGTCCTTCGCGCAAACGGATCAGCGGCCCCGGCACCGTGCCGTTAACGGCAAAGGCGTGGCCAGAGCGACCGCCTGTCATGAAGTGAGCATCGCCGATAGAAAGCTCGATGTCTTCGCCTGACAACTCCCCAAAGCCGTTTCGGGCATGGGCCAGCGAACCGCCCCGAGCCCAGGCCGGCATGGGCAGGCTCGCCGCGGCAGCGAGTGCGGCTGAGCTAGAAATGAACGCACGGCGAGAGGAAATCAGTGTCATTTTCGCTTCGAAGTTGTTGCAAGGTCCGGGGCGCGATACTATACCCCCCTATGGTATGCAAACAGGAATTTCCCGTATGAGCGGAACGGACAAGATTAAGCGACTGAACCGCATCGCGGGACAGGTACGTGGTGTCGCCCAGATGATTGAGGACGACCGCTACTGCATGGACATCCTGCACCAGATTAGCGCGATCAAGTCAGCCTTGGCGAAGGTCGAAAGCCTGGTTCTGAAGGACCACGCGGCGTGTTGTGTCGCAGAAGCAATCACAAGCGGTGACGAAAAAGAACAGCGCCAGAAATTCGAAGAACTCGTCGAGCTTCTTGAACGCACGCGCAGATAGCGGTTAGCCCAGACATGAAACAGCCCAAAACAGCCAAGCTCTATCGCATGGTCATGGAAGACCATGTGTGCCCGTATGGCATCAAGTCGAAGTGGCTGCTGGAGCGCAGCGGTTTTCAGGTGGACGACCATCACCTCACCACCCGAGAAGAAACCGACGCTTTCAAAGACAAGCACGACGTGAAGACCACGCCCCAGACATGGATCGGCGATGATCGGATCGGTGGCTACACCGACCTCGCCGCTCATTTCGGCTCGCCGGTCAAAAGCGAGGGCAAGTCCTACCAGCCCATAGCCGTGCTCTTCGGGATGATGGCGCTCATGGCGCTGGGTGCAGCCTGGGTTGCCACCGGAGAACCCGTCTCGGTCCTGTCCGCCGAGTGGTTCGTCAGCTTCTCGATGTGCGCACTTGCCTATCTCAAGCTGCGCGATGTCGAAAGCTTCTCGACCATGTTCTTGAATTACGACCTGCTGGCAAAGCGCTGGGTCCCATACGGCTATATTTACCCGTTTGCGGAAGGGTTGGCGGGCGTTTTGATGACAGCGCATGTGCTGAATGTGGTTTCCATCCCCGTGGCCCTGTTCATTGGCACGATCGGCGCGGCCAGCGTTCTCAAGGCTGTCTATCTCGACAAGTGCGAGCTCAAATGCGCGTGTTTGGGCGGCGACAGCAACGTGCCGCTTGGGTTTGTCTCACTCACCGAGAACCTCTTCATGATCGCAATGGCGATCTGGATGCTGGTGAAGCCGACCGTAATCTGATCGGCGCGGATTCATGTCCGCGCCTCAGCTTCGCATCAGAGCGAAATCAGCGCGCGCCCTTCGCGATCGCCAGTGCCTCAGCGGCCAGAGCGGTTACCTCACTGAAGCGGCCCTCAGCGACCGCATTCTTGGGCGTCAACCAGCTTCCGCCGCAGGCGATCACGCTGGGAACTTTCAGAAACTCGGCAAGGTTGCTGGGCGAGATGCCGCCAGTTGGCATGAACCGCATCTCGCGGAAGACCGATGAGAACGCCTTGAGCATAGGTACGCCGCCTGCAAGGCTGGCCGGGAAGAACTTTACCTCTCGCAGCCCCATCGCGTAAGCGCGCTGGACTTCGCCTGCGGTCATCGTGCCCGGGAAAATCGGGACCCCTTCAGCAAGGCAGTATTCCGCGATCTCATCGACAAGACCCGGGCAGACGATGAATTGCGCACCGCTCGCCAGAACCGACTTCGTCTGATCAAGCGTGAGCACTGTGCCTGCGCCGACGAAAAGATCGTCTGTCTCGGCGATAATGGCTTCCATCCCTGCCTGTGCATTCGCACTGCGCATCACCACCTCGATCACGGTCAGGCCACCTGAAGCAACGGCGCGCGTGATTGCGACTGCTTTGGCAGGGTCACCCTCGGCAATGAGAGGCACCACAGGCGCCGCTTCAAGTCGTGTGGAAAGGTCAGTGCTCAATGCCGGTCTCCTGATGTGTTATGCCACGCGATAGAAAGTTTTGGCCGCGCCAGCAATCACGCGACGAATGCGTCCCAAGGAAAGCCCTACGCGCACGATTTCGCTTACTCGCGACCATGCTCTTGCAACGCGTCAAACGCCGCGTCATGTGAGGCGCAACTGGAGAGGAGTTTCAAGTAACCATGCGTCAGGTTGACCATTTTATCGTAGGCGAGCGTCCAGCCCCTACCCGCAAGGCAAATGTCTGGAACCCGTCGACCGGCGAAGTTCAGGCCGAAGTCGTACTGGGAGACCGCGACCTGCTCGAACGCGTGGTTGCAACGGCCAAGGAAGTGCAGCCCGCTTGGGCAGCGACCAATCCCCAAAAACGCGCCCGCGTCATGTTCCGCTTCAAGGAACTGATCGAGGCGAACATGCAGGAATTGGCAGAGCTTCTGTCCTCAGAGCATGGCAAGGTCGTCGATGACGCGAAAGGCGATGTGCAGCGCGGGCTCGAAGTGATCGAGTTCGCCTGCGGCATCCCGCAGGTGCTCAAAGGGGAATACACGCAGGGCGCTGGGCCCGGCATTGATGTCTATTCGATGCGCCAGCCTCTTGGCATTGGTGCGGGCATCACACCGTTCAATTTTCCTGCGATGATCCCGATGTGGATGTTCGGCATGGCCATCGCAGCTGGCAATGCCTTTATCCTGAAGCCCTCGGAGCGCGATCCGTCCGTACCGGTTCGCCTGGCAGAGCTGTTTGTCGAAGCAGGCGCTCCTGAAGGTCTGCTTCAGGTTGTACACGGCGACAAAGAGATGGTCGACGCGATGATCGAGCATCCCGACATTCCGGCGATCAGCTTCGTCGGGTCATCCGATATTGCGCACTATATTTATCGTCGTGGAGCAGAATTCCATAAGCGGGTCCAGGCCTTCGGTGGGGCCAAGAACCACGGCATCGTGATGCCGGATGCCGACCTTGATCAGGTGGTGAATGACCTGTCCGGCGCCGCTTTCGGTTCTGCGGGAGAGCGTTGCATGGCGCTGCCTGTCGTCGTTCCGGTCGGCGATGAAACTGCCGATAGGCTGCGCGAGAAACTTATACCGGCGATCAACGCCCTGCGTGTCGGTGTTTCGAATGATCCCGATGCGCATTACGGCCCCGTCGTAACGCCCCAGCACAAGGAGCGGATCGAACAGTGGATCACCACTGCAGAGCGCGAGGGCAGTGAAATCGTGATCGACGGTCGTGGTTTCACACTCCAGGGGCATGAGAAGGGCTTTTTCGTCGGCCCCACCCTGATCGACCACGTCACCCCGAACATGTCTTCCTACAAGGAAGAGATCTTCGGCCCCGTCCTGCAGATTGTCCGCGCCAAGGATTTTGAAGAGGCGGTTCGCCTGCCAAGTGAGCACCAGTACGGTAACGGTGTCGCAATCTTCACGCGCAACGGTCACGCCGCCCGCGAATTCGCAAGTCGCGTCAATGTGGGAATGGTCGGCGTGAATGTGCCGATCCCGGTGCCGGTCAGCTACCATACGTTCGGCGGTTGGAAGCGCTCTGGCTTCGGTGACATCGACCAGTACGGTACTGAGGGTCTGCAATTTTGGACCAAGAAGAAGAAGATCACGCAGCGCTGGCCCGATGGCGGCGGTGATGGATCGAACGCTTTCGTCATTCCGACGATGAGTTGACGATGCGCACAGCAATCCTCCTGATCGGCGCTTTTGCCCTTGCCGCGTGCGGCAGTGATCCGGCACCCAGCGAACCTGACGTTACCGAGAGCCCCATACCCGTCGAACCCGATGGCGGGATCGGCGATGGCGCGGGTCCACCGCCGGAAGAAGCTCTCGCCAACCGCATCCCGACGCGCTTTCATGGTGCGTGGGATTATGTTGGCGGCACCTGCGATCTGGCATCTGATTTGCGAATGGAGGTCAGCGGTAGCGAGATCCTGTTCTACGAATCCGTCGGAATTGTAACCGCAACCGAGGCAGAGGGAGACGCTGTCATTGTCGATCTCGCCATGGAGGGCGAAGGCGAGACCTGGCAACAGCGCACCCGGCTGATGATTGAGGGCGAAGGCAATGATGAGCGGTTGCTCACTTCTGATGGCGATCAACCGCGTGTCGTAGACGAGTATCCAAGCAAGCGGTGTCCGCCGCAACAGTGAGAAGTATGAAGGGTTGTTGCGATGAAAAGAACTGTTGCAGCGTTTGCCGGCCTCTTTCTGCTGGGCGGTTGCGCGGCTGCGATGGAGCAGACGCCCGCACCATCGCCCGAACCGCTGCGTCCGCCTGCCGGAAACTGCGATGCCTCCGCAGTGCAAGACTATCTAGGCCAGATCGCCAATCAGCAAAACGGCGCTGCCATTCTGGCCGCCAGCAAGGCGCGCGTGCTTCGCTGGGGGCCACCCGACAGCGCGTGGACCATGGATTACCGCGATGATCGCGTGAACGTTCGCTATGACGCGAACATGGAGATCACCGCGGTGACTTGCGGATAGAGCTAGCAACATGTCCAAACGTCAGCGCGCAACCTCGGGATCACCCTATGAGGAGCAATTCGGCTTTTGCCGCGCTGTGCGGCAAGGCAATCGGATCATTGTCGCAGGCACCGGGCCGATCGAAGAGGACGGTTCGACCACAACTGGCGGGGCAGCGCAGCAGGCAGAACGTTGCTGCGAGCTGATTGTTGCTGCCATCGAGGAACTCGGAGGATCGGCAAACGATGTCGTTCGCACACGCATGCTGCTCACCGATTTCGAAGATCAGGATGCGGTCGGCGCTGTCCATGCGCGTTATTTCGGCAGTGCAAAGCCTGCTGCTACGATGGCCGGGGTTTCGTGGCTGTGCCGTAAGGAATGGAAAGTGGAGATCGAAGCCGAAGCGCTTGTCGACTAATCGATCAGGCGACGATCCGCAGTTCGGGTGCGCGGAAATGGGCCGCCACAAGTGCTTGCCTCACTCTCTCAATGAGCTTGGAAGTGGTTTGCATTCGGTCGAGCTCGTCTTTCGAAATGATGACCTCTGGATACTCATCGCCTGAATCGATTGCGATCGCTGGCAACGCGATACTGTGCCCGGGGAAGACTTTCTCGAAGTCGTCCTTATGATGGAACACGACTTCGACAGGCAAGCTCTCCAGAAAGCGTCGCCAGTCGCTGTGCATCGAAACCGCGCCATGGGTTATGGCACAAAGCGAGCACGGATAGGTGTCAGGAGAAGCGATTTTCCAGACCGTATCTCTGAGCGCGTTGATGATGCCGCTGTCGGCATTGTAAATGAGCAGCAGACGAGTTCGTTTCTGGGTCATGCGAAAAGATACGTTGCAATAGCACAAAAGGTTACATGATTGCGTGATCTTTGCGCCAGATGCGCGAAAACAACCACTCGTTGCTCTTGCGCGGATCGCACTTTTCTCGGCCACGCTCAGGGGCTAAACGGCCTCCCATGACAGGACAATTCGCACTCACCGACGACCAGCTCGCGATCCAGGAAATGGCGCAGCGCTTCACCGCCGACAACATCACACCGCACGCCGGCGAATGGGATGAGAAACACATCTTCCCCATCGACACGATCAAACAAAGCGCCGAACTTGGCTTTGGTGCGATCTATGTTTCGGAAGAAAGCGGCGGGATCGGGCTTGGACGCCTCGAAGCCGCGTTGATCATGGAGGCCATGGCCTATGGCTGTCCGTCGACCAGCGCCTTCATCTCGATCCACAACATGGCCGCATGGATGATCGACCGGTTCGGCTCGCAAACGGTGAAGGACAAATACCTTCCCGAGCTCGTCGGAATGGACAAGATCGCAAGCTACTGCCTTACCGAACCGTCGAGCGGATCGGATGCGGCTGCGCTCAAGACCACTGCAAAGCGTGATGGCGACCACTACGTGTTGAACGGGACCAAGCAGTTCATCTCGGGCGCAGGTTCCAACGAAATCTATGTCGCAATGGTGCGCACCGGAGAAGACGGGCCCAAGGGCATCACCTGCATGGTGATCGAAAAGGACATGGACGGCGTAAGCTTCGGCGCGAACGAGAAAAAGCTTGGCTGGCACTCGCAACCTACAGCGCAGCTTATCCTCGAAGATGTGCGTGTGCCGGTTGAAAATGTCGTTGGCGGCGAAGGTGAGGGCTTCCGTATCGCGATGATGGGTCTCGATGGTGGGCGCCTCAATATCGGCGCATGTTCGTTGGGCGGGGCTCAGCGCTGTCTCGACGAGGCGATCCGTTACACCAAGGAACGCAGCCAGTTTGGCAAGGCCGTCGCCGAGTTTCAGAACACCCAGTTCACCCTCGCCGACATGGCTACCGATCTCGAAGCCGCGCGCGCGCTGCTTTATCTCGCTGCCGCCAAGGTCACCGAGAACGCGCCTGACAAGACACGCTTCTCCGCCATGGCGAAGCGGCTTGCGACCGATAATGGATCATCCATCGTCGATCGCGCGCTCCAGCTCCACGGCGGCTATGGCTATCTTCAGGATTACCCGATTGAGCGCTTCTGGCGTGACCTGCGCGTCCACTCCATCCTCGAAGGGACCAATCAGATCATGCGCATGGTCGTTGGCCGGGATCTTCTGCGTCAGTGACCACGCTGACGCTTTCTACGATCACCCTTGTCGTCCCCGACTACGACGCTGGCATTGAATTCTACCGCGATCGGATCGGCTTCGAATTGGTCGAAGACACTGATCTTGGCAACGGGAAACGCTGGGTTGTGGTTGCGCCAGACTGTGGCGGTCATCTGCTTCTCGCCAAGGCAATGGGTGCCGAGCAGCGCGCGGCGATTGGCAACCAGACAGGTGGGAGGGTGGCCTTTTTCCTTGAAACAGACAGTTTTACAGAGACTTACGATCGTTTCGCGCGCGCGGGAGTAAAATTTCTCGAACAGCCGCGCGAAGAGCCTTATGGCAAGGTGGTTGTATTCAGCGATCCTTTTGGCAATCGCTGGGACCTGATCGAACCGAAAGCAGCTGAATGACAGACGACGTCCTTATCCGTACAAACGGCCCGATCGGGCACATCTCACTAAACCGTCCCAAAGCGCTTCACGCGCTCACGCTCGACATGTGCCATGCGATGAGCGCCGCTTTGACTGAATGGGCGCAAGATCATGCCATCGAAGCCGTCATTCTCGACCACCACGAAGGACGGGGCTTTTGCGCTGGCGGCGATATCAACCTGCTGCGCGAATCCGCCTTGAATGATGGGGGCGTCAGTGGACGCAAGTTCTTCCACGACGAATATCAGCTGAACCATCAGATGTTCACCTATGAAAAACCGATTGTCGCCTTCATGGACGGGATCACGATGGGCGGCGGCGTCGGAATTGCGCTCCCGTGCAAATTCCGCGTCGCGACCGAAAACACGCGCTTTGCGATGCCGGAGACGGGCATTGGCCTGTTTCCTGATGTTGGCGGTGGCTGGTACCTCTCGCGCCTTGGCGGCCGCTTGGGCCAGTTTCTCGCGCTGACGGGAGCACGGCTTGACGGTGCAGAAACGCTCTGGACCGGTCTGGCAACACACTACTTGCCCAGCGAAATGCTCGACGACATCAAGGCACGCATTGTTGAGCGACCGGGCCGCATTTCGGGCATCCTCTCTGAACCCGTCGGCACCCCGCCAGAGGCGCGGATTGAGAAGAACGCGCTGAAGATCGCCAAGCACTTCGCCTCGGACCGGTTGGAGGACATTCTCGAAAGCCTGGAATACGAGATCGAGAATAATGAGAATGGTGGCGCGGAATGGGCGCAGAAGGAGCGCGACACGCTTGGGACCAAAAGCCCGCAGACCTGCAAGGTCGCGCTGCGACAGCTTGCGACCAGCGCAGAGCTGACGGACTTTGCTGAGAACATGGCGATGGAGTACCGCATCGCGAGCCGCGTCATTACGAGGCCCGATTTTGCCGAGGGGGTCCGCGCGGTCATCGTTGACAAAACCCACGATCCCAAATGGGACCCCGCAACGCCCGAAGAGACGAGCGAAGAGCTGATCGACAGCATCTTTGCACCGCTCCCGGCTGACGAAGAATGGAAACCGATCAAATGACCGAAACCCAAGGCTACGAAACGATTCAGGTCGAAACAGACGCCCACGGGACGAAAGGCGTCACCCTGATCACGCTCATCCGCCCCAAGGCGTTGAATGCGCTTAACTCAAAGGTGCTCGACGAGCTTACCTGCGCTTTTGCCGGATACCAGGCCGATGACAGCCAGCTTTGCGCTGTAATCACCGGTTCGGGCGACAAGGCTTTCGCAGCAGGTGCCGACATCAAGGAAATGTCAGAGAAGCCGGCGTCGGACTTCTACCTCGACGACTTTTTCTCACCGTGGACGAGCGAGATCGTCAAGAAGACCCGCAAACCGTGGATTGCCGCAGTCAATGGGTTCGCACTGGGCGGCGGGTGCGAGCTTGCGATGATGGCAGACTTCATCATCGCCTCAGATAACGCCAAGTTCGGACAGCCTGAGATCAAGCTCGGCGTTGCCCCTGGCATGGGCGGTTCGCAGCGTCTCACCCGTGCGATTGGCAAATCAAAATCGATGGAAATGTGCCTCACTGGCCGCATGATGAGCGCCGAGGAAGCTGAGCGTGCGAACCTCGTCGTGCGCGTCGTGCCCCAGGCCGACCTTGTCACCGAAGTCCTCAAGACCGCAGCCGTCATCGCCAGCATGCCTCCGATGGCCGCAATCGCGAACAAGGAAATGGTCAACGCCGCGTTTGAGACCACGCTCGACCAGGGGCTGATCATGGAGCGCCGAATCTTCCAGATCCTCACGGCCAGCGAAGACAAGGCCGAAGGCATGGCCGCGTTTATCGAGAAGCGTGAAGGAAACTGGAAAGGGCGCTGAACCCAATCCAGCGGGAGAGAGACATGACGATCGCATTCATTGGCCTTGGCAACATGGGCGGCGGTATGGCCGCAAATCTCGTAAAGGCGGGTTTCAAAGTCCGCGCCTTCGACCTCAGCGAAGAGGCGCTGGCGGCTGCAAGACAAGCGGGCTGCGAGACATTCACGAGCGCCCGGGAAGCGGTCGAAAGGGTGGACGCGGTCGTCTCGATGTTGCCAAACGGCGCAATCGTGAAAGGCGTCTATACCAATGACGTCATTGGCCACGCGCCACACGCCGCGACGCTGATCGACTGCTCAACCATCGACGTCGCCACCGCGAAAGAAGTTGCCAATGCGGCGCATGCAGAGGGCTACAAAATGGTCGACGCGCCGGTTTCTGGTGGCATCGCAGCAGCCAATGGCGGGACGCTGACCTTCATGGTCGGCGGTGAGCACCATGCATTCGAAGCCGCAGAGCCGATCCTTTCGGCCATGGGCAAGGCGGTGATCCATGCAGGCGCAGTCGGCGCGGGCCAGACCGCCAAGATCTGCAACAACATGCTGCTTGCCATCACGATGATCGGCACTTCAGAGGCCATGAAAATGGCGGAGAAGCTCGGTCTGGACCCGCAGAAATTCTACGAGATCAGCTCGCAAAGTTCGGGGTACAACTGGTCGCTCAACGCTTACACCCCGCTACCCGGCGTGGGTGTCGAGAGTCCCGCTGACAACGACTACAAGGGAGGCTTTGCAACCCCATTGATGGTCAAAGATCTGCGGCTTGCAATGGAAGCCGCCGAAACAGCAGACGCCGCTGTTCCGCTCGGCTCACGGGCCGCAGCGCTGTACGAGGACTTCCTTGGCGCAGGCAACGAAGCGCTCGATTTCTCCGCAATCATCAAGACCTATACCTGATCGCTTGTCAGAGTGGGCGATTGATGTCTGCAATCACCCAATTGAGCCATTCGCGCGGGGCCTTCCGGCGGCCGATGTCGGCGACGAATTCCTGACCGCGTGCGACGCTCTTCAGCCTGCCGCCACGCAGCCAGCGATCTGCGCGGTCGTGGTAGGACAATCCGCCACGCTTTAGCCACGGAGGTCGCTGCCAGAGGCTTGGCGGTCCTTCCGGCACGGTCAGGCGAAGCGCATCGCTTGCGCTGCGCGCCTGCCGCCCCTCACCTCGCCAGATAACGTCGTTGCGATGATGCAGCGCCAGCGCGTGCGGATGCGCGAGTTCGGTGAACTCTTCTGGAACCTGCTGCGATAGAGGGAAAACCTCTTCGACCCGAAGGTATCCGAATATCCTGTGGTGAGGCTCACGCGTTTGTTCGTCAGCAAACAGACCGAAGAATATGAACACGTCGCCCACGACCACCCCCTGTCGTTCGAGATGAGTTTGCGCTGCGCCGCATTGTCCAAAAACGCAGATTCCATCGTTTAGAAACATGGGATCGTGGTGACAGAGATCGTTCTCCGCCAGTTTCCCGCGACTGGCCGCGTGCGCCAGCTGGCCGAGCCCCAGATCGCCGTAGGTCGTGTTGCTCGCTGCTCCGGCCGGAATCGGCAAACTGACCGGCTTCCCTCCGACAATCGGTGACGGGCCACCGCCGGCGCTTGA
This sequence comes from Erythrobacter sp. KY5, assembly GCF_003264115.1. NCBI lineage: Bacteria > Pseudomonadati > Pseudomonadota > Alphaproteobacteria > Sphingomonadales > Erythrobacteraceae > Erythrobacter > Erythrobacter sp. KY5. The sequence continues at coordinate 3,182,502 of NZ_CP021912.1, forward strand.
ATCGAACCCTTTGCGTGAGAAGATGATGCGCATGAGCCTCTCTTTGCCATGCGACAAAAAGTTGCACAAACGAACGCTTTCCTTGCTTTGCGCAGAAGTCCGAATGACGCTAAAGGCGCGGCCATGACACAAGAAACCAAAATCACTGCCCTCATCATGGCGGGCAAGCGTTCGGGTCGGCTCGATCCACTCGCAGCCAATGCTGGCGTGTCGCAAAAGGCGGTTGTGCCGGTACTCGGTGTGCCTATGGTCGAGCGTGTGGTCCAACAGGTCGCAGCCTGCGACCAGATTGGCGCCATCCGCATTGTCGCGCATGAACCCGATGAAATTGCAGAACTTCCCACCATCGCCGCCCTGATGAAGGAAGGTCGGCTGAAATTTGCAGAGGGCAAGTTCAACATCGTCGACAGCGTATTCTCTGGCGCAGAAGGCGTGACGTTCCCGATGCTCATCACGACAGCGGACAATTGTCTCGTGACGCCTGAGGGCTACGGTGAATTCATCACCAAGTGCCTCGCAAAGGACGCAGGCGCCGCTGCCGGGCTCGCTCGAAAGGAAGACGTGATTGCTGCGGATCCTGAGGGGCAGAAAAAGTTTTATCAGTTCCGCGACGGCGCATTTTCCAACTGCAACCTCTATTGGCTTGGCGGTCAAAAAGCACTCGGTGCCGCCGAGATCATGCGCGGTGGCGGTCAGTTCGTGAAATTCCCGAGCCGCATCATCAAGGCATTCGGCCTGATGAACCTCATCCGGTTTCGCCTCGGCACCGGCTCGAAGGAGAAGCTGTTCGAACAGGCTTCCGGGCGTTTCGGGGTCAAGCTTGTGCCTATCGAACTGTCGAACGGCCAATACGCCATAGATGTCGACAACCAGCGCACTTTTGACGTGACCGAACGGCTTCTCAAAAAGCGCGAGGAGCAAAGCGCGGCCTAGTCGGCCGATGTTGCGCAGATGAAGCGTCTTTTCACCAATATGGGCTGGCTGCTCGGTGGGCGCAGCATCAATGCGGTACTCAGCCTCGTCTACCTTGCTCTCGCCACGCGAACGTTGGGGCTGGAGGGCTTTGGCTACTTTGCGGCAATTGTCGCGCTAGGGCAGGCGGTCACGGGACTGGCCAATTTCCAGACATGGCAATTCATCGTGAGATGGGGCGCCAATGGCGAAGGCGCGAGCGAGGCGACAGGCTTCGCTATCGCGTTGGATAGCCTGTCGGTTGTGATGGGGACAGCGATTGCGGCGCTGCTCGTGTGGAGCGCGCCGTTTTGGCTACCCCTGCCGTCCGAGCTGTTGTGGCTTACGTTCGGGTACTGCGTCATATCGCTGCTCTCAATCCGCACGACGCCGACAGGACTGCTGAGGCTGCGCTTCGAATATGCGACCGCCACTGCGGCTGAGGCAGTGCAACCAATCGTGCGCGCGGCGGGCGCGGTCCTCGCTTGGTTGTTCATGCCGACAGTGACCGGTTTCATTCTGGCCTACGCGGTGTCTGAGGTGGCCGTCGCTGCTGCATTGTGGATCGCAGCCGCAAGGAGCGAGCGGATCGACCTGAGCAAGTTCAGTTTCAAGCGCATTCCAGCCAAACACCAAGACGCCTGGCGCTTCGTCTGGTCGACTAACATGTCAGGAAGCCTCACGATTGCAGGCAAGCAGGTCATTATCCTGCTGGTTGGTACGTTCGGTGGAGCGGCTCTGCTAGGCGGGTTCAGAGTTGCGAGCCAATTGGGTCAGGCGCTCGTCGAGCTCGCCAAGACAATCTCCAAGGCGATCTTGCCAGAACTGGTCCATGCAAAAGACGACGCGCTCTACATGGCCCGGCGAATGGCCAACATCGCGCTGATCGGAGGGGTTCTGGCCGTACTGGTCGCGCTGTTCTTTGGACGCTGGGGCCTTGATTTGCTCGCGGGCGGTGAGTTCAACGGATTTTATTGGGCAATGGTCATTTTGGCGATTGCCGGTGCGGTCGAGCTTGTGGGCGCAAGTTTGGAATCGCTGCTCGTATCAGCGGGACGCGCAGGCACTGCATTCATCGTCCGTGCGGTTCCGACCATCCTTGCGCTGCTTTTGCTCGACGTCGCGATCGACTGGAACGGGGCGAAGGGTGCCGCATTTGCAGTGCTCGGCTCCAGCTCGCTTGCAGTGATCGGCTTTTACGTCGCGATCCTGAACATGCAGCAAATCCGGATTACGCTGGAACCCGACGAAGGCGCGGAAATTCCGCCCTCGCCCGGGTCCGGCCCAAATTCCTGATCAGTCTTCAGGCTCTTGCCAAGCAAGCTTGGGCTTGCGCGCAGCTGCCGTTTCGTCGAGCCGGCGACGCGGCGCATAGTAAGGCGCCTGCTTAAGCGTCTCGTCCCCCGCCCTGGCACGTTCAGCGATGCTACGGATCGCCGTGATAAACTGGTCGATGGCAGCTTTGCTTTCCGTCTCGGTCGGCTCGATCAACATCGCGCCATGAACCACGAGAGGGAAATACACGGTCATCGGATGATATCCCTCATCGATCAGCCCCTTCGCAAGATCGAGCGTGGTGAGGCCATTTTCGAACCCTTTATCGCCGAACAGTGCCTCGTGCATGCATGGCCCGCTATCGGCGAACGGTGCGTAGAGGGTGTCTTCGAGATTTCGCAGGATGTAGTTGGCATTGAGGACCGCATCCTCGGCCACCTGCTTGAGCCCGTCGGCACCGTGGCTGAGCATATAGGTCAGCGCCCGAGTGAACATGCCCATCTGGCCATGGAACGCGGTCATCCGGCCAAAGGTCTGGCCACGCGACGCCTCGCGCGCTTCCTCTTCGACAAGTTCGAAGGTGCCGTCATCGTGTTTGCGAACGAAGGGCAAAGGAGCAAACGGTTCGAGCGCTTCGGAGAAGACCACCGGACCTGAGCCGGGACCACCGCCACCGTGCGGTGTCGAAAAGGTCTTGTGCAGATTGATGTGCATCGCATCGACGCCGAGGTCGCCAGGGCGCACGCGTCCTACGATCGCGTTGAAATTCGCCCCGTCGCAATAAACGTATCCGCCCGCCTCATGGACCGCATCGGCAATCTCACGAAAGTCTTTCTCGAACAGACCGCACGTGTTCGGGTTAGTAATCATGACCGCAGCCACATCCGGTCCCAGACGCTCTTTAAGCTTCGCCACGTCAACGCGCCCCTCGGCGGTCGCGGGAATGTCTTCGACACGGTAGCCGGCAAATGCGGCGGTGGCAGGGTTCGTGCCGTGGGCGCTTTCAGGAACAAGAACCACCTCGCGCGCATCGCCGCGTGCTTCGTGCGCCGCACGGATCGCGAGAATGCCGCACAATTCCCCATGGGCGCCCGCCTTCGGGCTCATCGCGACCGCAGGCATCCCAGTGAGGGTCTTCAGCCAGCCACCAAGCTCGTAGATCACCTCAAGTGCGCCCTGCACGCTGTTTTGCGGCGCCAGCGGGTGGATATCGGCATAACCGGGAAGACGCGCCAATTTCTCGTTGAGCCGCGGATTGTGCTTCATCGTGCAGCTGCCGAGCGGGAAGAAGCCCAGATCGATCCCGTAATTCTGGCGGCTGAGGCGCGTGTAATGACGCACGGTCTCCGGCTCGGTCAAACCGACCAGACCAATCGGCGCTGAACGTTTCAGCGCGCCCAAGCGGGTAGATGCTTGCGGGTCGATTTCAGGAAGATCCACCCCTGTCGTCTCCGCGTGCCCGATCTCGAAGATCAAAGGTTCTTCAAGCATCAGAGCGCGGTTGCCGGTCGTGGTTGCAGGGCCGTTATGCAGGCCGTCTTCAGCAACGGTCATTTCAGGCTTCCATCCGGATTTGTTGGGCGCGTTCATTGCACCGCCCCCTTCACGCTGGCTTCGAGCTCTCGGGCAAGCGTCTCTATGTCTTCTTCAGTCGTGGTTTCGGTCACAGCCACCAGCAAAGCGTGCTCAAGCGCCTCTACCCCCGGATAGAGACGTCCGAGCGACACGCCGCCCAGCACACCGCGATCAGCCAGATCCCGCACGATCTCGCGCGCAGGCTTACCGTCGAGCATGAGGGTGAACTCGTTGAAGAACGTGTTGTTAAGCAGTTTGACCCCGGGAACCTTCTCGAGCCTGTCCGCCGCCAGGCAGGCGAGGCGGTGGTTCTCGGCGGCAAGTTCGCGCAGGCCCTTTTCCCCCAGCAAGTTCATGTGGACACTGAATGCCAGCGCGCACAATCCGCTATTGGTGCAGATGTTGGAGGTCGCCTTCTCGCGCCGAATATGTTGTTCCCGAGTAGACAGCGTCAGCACAAACCCGCGCTTTCCTTCTGCATCGGTCGTCTCGCCGCATAGCCGTCCCGGCATCTGGCGAACGTGCTTGGGATCGCGAACGGCGAAAAGACCAAGGTAGGGGCCACCGAATTGAAGGCCGACGCCGATCGACTGTCCCTCGCCCACGACGATATCAGCGCCCATCTCGCCCGGAGCCTTGATCGCACCCAGAGCGACTGGTTCGGTGTTCACCACAACCAGCAACGCGCCGACCGCGTGGGCCGCTTCGGCAACCGGGGTGAGATCGCTGATCCGACCGAGAATATCGGGATACTGGACGACCACGCAGGCGGTGTCTTCGTCGATACGCGACGTCAGTCCGTCAAGATCGGGCTCGGCCTGGATCGCAGGAGCGCTGTCAGCGATCACGTCTCCCGTAAAGTGCGCCATGGTGCGCACAACTTCCGAATAGTGCGGATGCAGCGCCCCGGACAGAACCGCGCGCTTCTTGCGAGTAACCCGCGTCGCCATTGCGACCGCTTCCCAGCAGGCGGTCGAACCATCGTAGAGCGATGCATTTGCGACTGCGCAGCCATAGAGCCGAGCGACCTGGCTCTGAAACTCGAAAAGCATCTGAAGCGTGCCCTGCGCAATCTCGGGCTGGTAAGGTGTGTAGGCCGTCAGGAACTCGCCTCGCTGGATGATATGATCGACGCTGGCGGGGACATGGTGGCGATAAGCCCCTGCGCCAAGGAAGAACGGTGCGTCTCCCGCAGCGAGATTCTTTGCCGCGCGCGCCTTCATATGGCGTTCGACAGCCATCTCACTCGCGTGCATCGGCAGATCGCGGATCGGGCCATCAAGCCGGGCCACTTCTGGCACGTCGACGAAAAGGTCGTCGATCGAGCCCGCGCCAATCTTGGCCAGCATTTCGGAGCGGTCGGTGTCAGTCAGCGGGAGGTAGCGCATTGGGGGAATTCCTAAGGTGAGCCGTCAGGCTCGTGTCACACGGTCACAGACTGTCTACGAAGGCCTTGTAACCCTTTTCGTCCATCAGGCCTTCGAGTTCGGCAGTGTCGGAAATCGAAAGCCGGAAGAACCAGCCTTCCTCTTCAGGCGATGAGTTGACGAGTGCGGGGTCTTCTTCGAGCGCGCCGTTGGTCTCAGTCACCTCGCCCGAGATGGGCGCATAGACATCGCTCGCAGCCTTGACGCTCTCAACCACTGCCGCATCTCCGGCTTTGTCGAGAACGGTGCCGACACTCGGCAATTCGACGAACACAATGTCGCCGAGCTGTTCCTGAGCATAATCCGTGATGCCGACGGTGGCGCTGTCGCCCTCCACGTCGATCCATTCGTGTTCATCAGTGTAATAGCGAGGCATTGGTCAGTTCCCCCTGAAATAGCGATGCGGGACAAACGGCATTGGTGTTACGGATGCTGGAAGGCGGCGGTTGCGAACCTCGCATTCCAGCTGTGTTTCGGGAGCAGCATAGGCTGCATCGACGAAAGCCATGGCGATCGGGTGGCCGAGCGTCGGCGAAAACCCGCCGCTAGTGACAATCCCGACTTTCTTGTCGCCACTGAAGACCTCCGCGCCTTCGCGAGCGGGGAGGCGCCCGTCGAGCTTCAGGCCGACGCGGCGCTGGGCAAGCGTACCGGACTCAAGATCGGCAAGTCGGCCGAGAACGGCAGTGTGCCCTGAATAGCCGCCAGCTTCCCGGCGCTTCTTCGATAGCGCGAAGGTGAGGTCGGCGCTGACCGGGTCGGTGTCGATGGTAAGGTCGTGACCGTATAGCGGCAGACCTGCCTCAAGACGCAGGCTGTCACGCGCGCCAAGACCTGCAGGCTTTACCCGCTCATCGGCGACCAGAGCGTCTGCCAGCGCCTCTGCCTTGTCTTCCTGCACGGCAATCTCGAAGCCATCTTCGCCGGTATAGCCAGCACGGCTGACCCAAAGGTGACCGCCGTTCCATTCGAACAGGCCAGCAGTCATGAAGGTCAGGGCGCCGGTGCCGGGAACGAGGTTTTCCAGCACCTCACCCGCACGCGGCCCTTGCAGGGCGAGCAAGGCGAAATCGTCGAGATGGGTGAGCGTGACATCATCATCGAGATGTTCTCGCAGGTGAGCGATATCGTCCCACTTGCAAGCACCGTTGACCACCAGCGCCAAATGGGAACCGGTGTTGGTTACCATCAGATCGTCGATGATGCCGCCGTCTTCGGTCAGGAGCAGCGAGTAGCGCATCTTGCCAGGTTTCAGGTTGGTGATCGCTCCGGGAAGCAGCTTTTCGAGCTCGCGCGCTGCAAGCGTGGGGTCAATTTCCGGTGACTTGAGAGCAAGCTGGCCCATATGCGAGACATCGAACAGGCTCGCGCTGGTTCGCGTCCATTCATGCTCAGCCACGATGCCTTCATACTGGATCGGCATCTCATAGCCCGCAAAAGGCACCATCCGTGCGCCGCGATCCCGGTGCCAGGCATCCAGAGGTAGCGTCCCCAGCGGGAGTTCCTCAGGCAGTTCTTCTTCGCTCAAATCATGTCCCCGAACAGGCAATCAAACGCTTCGAAGTGAAGCGAGTTCCTGCCCCCTCTGTCGGGTGAACCTGAGAGCTTAGCCGTATCGCAGATGCGCACAGCCTTCCCCTTCGGTGGCTCCGAACCGAATGGCTCGCAGCGCTTTCCAGAGTGCCTATGCCTTTTCGCGGTCCATTTGCCTGAGAGTTTCCGGGGCGGTTGCTCCTTCGGCGCCGGATCGGGGCTTGGCCCAGACCAGTCTCTCCCGCGAAAGACGCCGGAATCACCCCCGGCAGGCGCGCTCTATGTTGCGGATGCGAAAAGAGGCGTCAATCGCTCGATAGCGCTTAGAGCAAAATAATTATGCACAAAGTGCACAAATGGGGTTTCAACCTTGCGCGCAGGTTCCGGCTGTCAGCGTATATTGCTCGCCATCGGCCTCGGTCACGTCGACCGTCGCGCACCAGGTTTCACCGAAACTGGTCTTGAGCCGCGACAGCACATGCCTTTCGCCTGCGGAGACGTTCGTGCTTCCCGAATGGCGAGCGGTCGAAGATCCCGTAAGCTTGAGCTTGTAATCGACCTGTTGGTTGGTTTGGGAATCGGCGATGAGTTCGAGTTCAACGTTGTTGCCCTGCTCAACCACTGAAAGCGTGAGCGCCCTGCCCGAATTGTCCATGGTCTTGGCTCCCACCACACTCCCGATTGCAAGCGCAGGTATAAGAGCAAGCCAAGCTGTAAGTGAGTTCCGCATCACGATGAGCCTCAATTCCCGCCCAGCTGCGTGACGATAGCGTTCACGACTGCCTGCGTCTCGGGCGACAGGCTGTCGATGCCATCGCCTTCAGCCGCTGTCGCCTGTGCGTCGCTTAATGTCTGTTGCCCCAAAGCAACCGATGCGACCGCCTGATCGGAAAAATTCTGAGCGCGACCGGTGTTCTGCGCCAGTCGCGAAATCGCGGATTCAAGCGTTGCGATCCGGTCGCTGTCGAAGCGCCCGCCCAGTAATGCATCCTCTGCCGAAGCCGTGCGACGCTGGCCAAACTCCGCCGATCGGTTCTCGATCCGATCTTCGCACAGTGCGCGGATTGCCGCGATATTGTTTGCCTGCTCGCAAATGTCCGTACCTTCAACCGCTTCGAGAAGGACCTGTCGCTCAGCCGGACTGAGCTGCGCAAGCGCCTCCGAAGATTTTCCATCGGAAAGTTGAGCCACATCGCGAGCGCCCTCGCCCGTCGACACCTGCGCGAGTTCGCTTTCTTCAGCAGCTGCGCGCTGGCGCGCCAGCTGTTCCTGCTGCGCAGCGCGCGCGCGTGCTTCAGCGACCGTTTCAGGGGTTATCTGGTCCGGATAGTAAACCGGCGAGCCGATATGTTGAACTGGCGGCGCGACTGGCTCAACCTTGGACGACTGATCTGGAGCCTGATTGACGAACGCGCTTTCTTCGCGCGGAACGTCATTGGGATTAGCCTGAGCTAACGCGTAACCGGGTACAGCAAGCGAGAGGCCGAAAAGGGCCATTCCAGTGGCCGGCCAGGCACGCGTTTTGGTCAGGACTATCCTCCGTTGGTTTGCAGGATAAACATGGTCTGTCCGCCCGTCTGTTCAACGGCCATATCCGACAGTCCTGAGCCATCCTGCACCCACTCAAGCCGGTTCCCCGAATTGAGCTGCGACGCCGTCATTGTATTGTTATTTCCATTTTGCACAAGTCGCGCCTGATTGTCAGAGCCGTCTTGCACGAGACCGATCATGTTATCGTTGCCCGACTGGGCGATTTCGGCAGCTGTTCCAAGCAGGCCGTTATCGGTCTGGGAAAGCAGGATCGCGTTGCCATCGCCTTCCTGAATGAGGTTCGCGACCGCTTCGCCATCGCCCGACTGAGCGATCTCAGCGGCGTTACCCACACCGTTCTGGCCAAGGACGGCAATGTGCGCGCCATTGCCACTCTGTTCGAGCGTGGCTTCGTTGTCGCTGCCTTCCTGCCGAACCTCTGCCGTTTGCGTGTTGGTCGATTGTTCGACCGTCACCTCGTGACGCTCGCCGACTTGTTCGACGAAAACGTTGAATGCTTCGGTCGTGGGCGTTTCGACCGGCGTGAAACTCTGAGCCGAGAGCGGTGCGGTTGTAACACCTGCGCCAAGCATGAGAGCAGCCGCTGCTGAGAGAGATATCCGATTGAAACGCATTGTCATAATACACCTTGGCATTCTTTGATGGGATGCCGGACGAACCCCCCGTCCGCCCGGCATGCCTGGCTCATGAGCCTATCAGGGGGTGCCCTGCGTAACGGTTGCAAGTGAGCCCGTACCGCTCTGGGTAACGAACGAAGAGCTACCGTCATACTGGGTTACGAATGCCTGATGATCGCTTCCGTTCTGAGTGATGCGGCTGAAGTTGCCGTCACTGCCGAACTGGTCGACATCGGCAAGGTTGTTGCCGCCTGCAGCCTGATCGTTCTGATAGATCTCGCTGAAATTGGCGTCGCCCTGCTGATTGACGAGGGCATCATTGTCAGCGCTCAGCGCACCCGAACCCTGAACCACGAGAGCGAAATTGCCGAAAGCGGCGCCGCCGCTGCTGTTCTGATCGACGTCTGCGAACTGATCGGTGCCGCCCTGAACAACCGAACCGACATTCAGGTCGCCGATCTGGTCGATCGTGGCAACGCCTCCGTCAGAGTCCGTAACGGTGCCGGGCGCGATGCCGCGGATCGTATCGGTGAACACAGTCGTGCGCCCCTGAACGATCGCTGCATCATTGAGGAAACCATCTGTCTGGACGATGGTCGCCGTGTTCGCTCCGCCGCCCGCAGCGCCAGTCTGTTCGACTGTGGCGAAGCTGAAATCGGTAAGTGCGTTCTGCGCAACGGTGGCAGTACCGCCGGCCTCGTTGCCAACCTGATCGATGTCAGCGAGCGAGTTTACCCCGTCCTGAATGACAGTGGCTCTGACGCGCGCAGTGTTGGTTGCACTCGTGTCCTGAGTCACGAAGGCAAAGTTTTCCGTACCGGTCTGATCGACCGTCACGAGATTTCCCGGTGCCGCGAACGTGCCGGTCTGGCTTACATCCGCAACGTTGTCGCTGCCAGTCTGGTCAACAGTCGCATCGTTTTCTTCGCCCGTTTGCTCGACCAAAGAACAGTTATTGACGCCAACCGGGCATCCTGCAGGAGTGGCAGCAGCAGGGGTTGGGCCGTTGCCTGCATTCTGAGCCATTGCCGGAACGGCAAATGCCAATGCAGCGACTGATGCACCTGCAAGAATTACCTTCGTCATTCCATATTCCTCACGCAGTCAGGTTTGAACCAAATTCGTTCGGGTTACCTTGAGCGGCAAGCTCGGGAATTTCCTGAAGGGGACGCCGGTGCGCCCCCTTCAGGCGTATTCATGGCAATCAGGGGACCACAGGACCCTGATTGACGGTAGCGGTGTTGCCCGTGCCGGTCTGGTCAACGGACGAGAAGTCGCCCGTGCCCGCCTGGGTCACGTTGGCGGTGTTCGACGTACCGTCCTGGAAGATGACCGAGATGCTCGTGTCAGATGTCGACTGCTGGAACACGTTCGCATCGTTGAGCGTGCCGGTCTGTGCGATGCCGGATTCGCTGAAGATACCGTCCTGATTGACGTTTGCGTCGTTTCCGCCGCCAGCGCCATTCTGGTCGATCTGCGAGAAGTTACCCTCACCGATCTGGTCAACGAAAGCGATGTCGCCAGCGCCCAACTGGAAAACATACGAAATGTTGTCCGTGCTCGTACCGGTTACGCCCTGACGAACGGTCGCCGTCGAAGCGTCGTCCTGATCGATGTCAGAGTTGTTGCCGGTTCCGTTCTGCGTGACGAACGCGATCGCGTCGCCGCCAGCGTTATTGTTGGTCTGACGAGCGTCCGAACGGTTGCCGAAACCGGTCTGATCGACTGTGATTTCCGTACGCTCAGCACCATCCTGAACAATGTTCGAATAGTTGGCCCGAACCGAATTTGTCACAGGGTTCAACGGGTCAGTCGTATCGAGAATGGCGAGACGATCGACGCCTGCAACGCTGCCCGACGTATCGGTCGAGGTCTGCGTCACCTGAGCGCGGCCGGTTCCCGACGACTGCGAAACGAAGCTGTCGTTGCCGTCTTCGTTTTGCTCAACGAGAATACCGCTGGCATCCGCGCCGGTGGACACGTTGTTCTGCTCGACGCGCGAGAGGTTGTCGCTACCGCTCTGAATGATGTCGACGTTCACGCCATTGAAGATGCCGTTACCGGCAACACCGGTCTGGACGATCGACGAAATGTTGTCATCGCCAAGCTGGTCAACGCGTGCGTCGACATTGCCATCGTTGCTCTGGATGATGATCGAATCGTTGCGATCACCTTCCTGATCAGTCCGAGCGGTCACGGCGCGGCTGCCTGAGAGCTGGAAGACGTCCGAGAAGTTGTCGTTGCCGATCTGGGTGATGCCGTTGCCGTTGGTGTTGCCGTTACCAACACGGACGCTATTACCTTCTTGGATCGCGAAGGCGTTGTTACCTGTACCGCCAGACTGACGAACGGTTGCACGCGGCTCGAAGCCGCTGTCGCTCTGCTCGACATAGGAATCGTTGTCTCCATCCTGGACGACGCTGACGCTTGAGTTACGGGTTTCTAGCTGGAAGATCACCGAAGACGCACCAACGCCGGTTTGCTGGACAGTTGCGCGAGTTGGAAAGTCACCCCCACCCGACAATCCTACATTGTCTTGGACAACCGACGAGCTGGCTTCGTCACCAGACTGCGTGACATTTACTAAACCGCGCCGTGAGCCGTTTAGCTGATCAATATCTGAATCGTTGTTGTCGCCCGACTGAGTGACTGTGGCTTCGTTGCCGAGCATGGCTCCACCGTTAGTCGTATTGCCTGGTCCATCCTGCTCGATGTTCGATGTATTGCCGTCGCCTGTTTGAGTAAGCGTTGCCTCGTTGAGAGCGCCGCTCTGCTCGATGATCGAGCAGTTATTTGCACCCGGAGGGCAGTCCTCGATAACAGGTGCCGTGTCAGGCGTACGCGGATCGGCGGGTGCCGAGACGGACTGCGCCATTGCGGTTCCGGCCATGCTCAGGGCAATGATTGATGCCCCCGTCATTGCTAGCTTTCTCATCGTTCTTGTCCTTCTTTTCTATCTCTAGTTTTTTTCGGTCGCGACGTGCGGAGCCTTGAGCTCCATCATTATCGTTAGAGGCCTGCTGCCTCAGAAAATCTGGGAAGGCCGCTCCATTGAAAGAGCGGCCTTCCCAACCCGTGTTGTTTAGAAAACCGGCTGAACCGGGACGGTCGAACCTTGCTGGACCGTAGCGGTGTTGCCAGTGCCGTTCTGGGTGATGCTCGAGAAGCTGCCATCGTCCTGCGCGACGAGCGCGTAGTTGCTGCTTCCGTCCTGCGTGATGATGCTCACGTTGTCGTCGCCAAGCTGGATCGAATACGCTTCGTTCGAGCCGCCAGCAGTCAGTCCGTTCTGGGTGATCGTGCTGCTGTTGTTGCCGCCGAGCGACTGATCGATGCTGGCCGTATTGGCGTCGCCTCCACCGAACAGGCCCTGATCGATCGTCGCAAAGTTGGTCAGACCGGTCCCGGCCTGATCGACATTCGCGAAGTTGGTCGAGCTGTTCTGCGTGACGTCCGCAAAGTCGTTCGTGCCGATCTGGTCGATGAACACATCGTTGTCAGCGCCGCTGGTACCGCCCTGATCAGTGAGAACCAGGTTACCGGTTCCAGTCTGATTGACCTGTGCATTCTGGAGGTCGCCGTACTGCGCTACGTTTGCTTCGTTGTCCGAACCTTCTTGTGTGATATCCGCATCGGCATTCGATGCACCAAGAATGGTCGGAGCAAAGGCGGGCACATTTTCACCCTGCGCAATGGAAGCCGCGTTATCGCTGCCACCGCGCTGAGTGATATCGGCATCACTGTTTGTCGCATCGGTTTGGAAGACCTGTGCGCTGGTACCAAAGACCGCAGCGGTAGCGGTCGCCTCCTGTGTGATCGTAGCGGTGTTGTCGCCCGACGTTCCGGTTTGGAAAATATCGGCAAAACCGCCCGTCCCGTCCTGGTTGACGTCGGCGTTGTTATTGCCGGTGCTACCAGTTTGCTCGACAATCGAAGCGTTGTCCGATGAGGTCTGATCAACGGTCGCTACCTGCAAGGTCCCCGACTGTGTCACATCGGAGTCGTGCCCGTTACCGGTCTGATCGACAGAAGCCGAAAGGCCGCCGTCGTTGAGACCAAGCGCATCCTGCGTCACGGTTGAGGTGCTTATACCGTCCTGATCGATGTCTGCAAAAACGTCATCCGCGCCGTCGCCAGTTGCTGTCTGAAAGACGTCAGAGGTCGCCCCACCAGTCTGATCGACGGTCACCCGAACGTTCGGATTCGCATTGCCTGACTGGCTTGCGATCTGCTGGACATTCGAGATCGAGTCGGTCTGGTTAACGTCAGCGCGAATGTTCTTGCCGCCATCGAAACCAAGCTGGGAAACGGTCGAATTCGACGTCCCGTTCTGAGTGACGAAGGCACGCAGCGTACCGCTGAAGCCGCCGCCGGTCGAAGTCTGGTCAACCTGCGAGACGTTGCCGTCGTTATTCTGCTCAACCTCGGCGAGCTGGTTGAAGCCCGAATTGGCATCGATCGTCTGATTGACGACCGAATCGTTGCTGTTGCCGTTTTGGGCGACAATCGCTTCAGGGTCACCCACCAGGCCGACGGAACCGGTCGATGCATTCGCATCCAGCTGAGTCACATTGGAGATATTACCATCGCCATCCTGGGTGACATCAGCCAGGGCACCGAGCGAATCCTGATCAATATCCGAAACGTTGTCGTCGCCGTCCTGGTCGACGTCGGCTGTGTTGTTATCGCCATTCTGGTCGACGATACTGCAGTTTCCAGCAACCGTATTACAAGCAGCAGGTTCAGTTGCCTGCGCGAAAAGTGGCGCCGTCGCGAGCGACAAAGCCGCCATCGAAACGCCGCTTAGGATTATCTTCTTCATTTCATTCCCCCCGGTTGGGTCAGAGACCATATCAACCTCGCAAGCCCGGCCATTGCCACCGAGCCACGAGAGCCTCTTGTTTCATCCATTGAGAGATCGGGACCATTCCCTCACCCTCGACTGTAACGACCCTTCAGGCGCGCTTATTTCAGCGTATTGCACGCGCCTTGAAACATTTTGCCCGCCTAAATCACGAGCCTTCTTCGTCATCCTCTCCGCTATCCACGACTGTAAGTGCGGTCAGCGAACCGGCGCGCTCAACGGCATTCTGCACGTCGCCCGCGTCGTAAATTCCGTCGCGCTCAGCGCGATAGGTGCTCATAAGGGCCTCGGCGCTCGCCATGTCGGCAAAGCGCCACAAGCCCAGATCCACGCCTTCAAGGACGAGGCCATAAACCGCCTTCTCAATCGCCTGCTGCAAGGCAACCTGATCAGGCTCGTTCGAGGTAATACCCGCCTCGGCTTCGAGCAGTTCGCGGAAGGCGACGAAGCGATATGCGCTCGCACCGATGGCCTGACTGGCGATAGTCTTGGACGCCTGAACGTTGGTGAGAACCTCACCAGTGCGAACCGAAACCGCGCGCAGATAGACCGTCACGGTGTCCTGGCGATATTCGGTGCGAGCACCAATTCCGAGGAAGGCCGCGCCTGCACCGCCAGTAACGGTGTTGGTGTCATACCCGATGATCCCGCCCTCAAGCAGCACGCCCGCAAACAGCAAGGCGGGCAGCGCATTGGGATCGGTCTGCTCTTCGCCAAGATAACGGCGACGCATCTCGCCGATGATCTGGCGCTCTTTGAGAAGGTTATCGAGACGCTCGCGCTCAACCACGGTGAACCACTGACGACTGCCAGCATCCTGGAGAGCCTTGACCAGAATGGAGCCGGCACCCTGCGTTACCGCACGCGAAAGCGTCTGACCGGTGTTGGTCGGACGGAACTGACCGGTCTGATCAGTAAACCCGTAAACCGCTATAGCCACCTGCCGCTGAGGCGCGGGAAGCTGGTTCAGCAGACCTTGCGTCTGCGTCTTCTTCGGGAAGTAGGCAAGGCTTGTGGTTTCAGGCAGGAAATCGCGCCCGTCTTCGCCGATGGACATACATCCACCAAGACCAAGCGCCAGCGCTGCGAGCACGCCAATTTTCGCAAACAACCGCATCAGTTCACCTCGATGAAGAGCGGTATAACGATGCGGGTCTCTTCACCCGTATCGTCGTTGCGGATTACCAGCGTCACCTCGTCGAGGCCGCGGAAGAATTCGATCGTCTGACCGCCGAAAGTGATCGTCCCCTGCTCTTGCGGGTTATCGCCGAAGATCGCGTCAACGATCTGCGAAGACAGCGCCGAAAGCAGCCGCGATTCAAGCTGGCGGGCGAAAATGCTGGACTGATCATTGCGATCAACCGCATCAGGATTGGTCGTATTGTTCTGGGCATTGGCAGTGCCGAGAATGTGTGCCGAATTGAATGGGTTACCCCCGAAAGTCGGACTGATCGGCTGATGCACGAGATCTTGTGCAAGTGCCGGACCTGCAATCGTGGCACTGGCCAGAGCCAGTGTCACCGCTGCTATGCGTAGCATTGTCTTTCCCCTCTGCCCTAACGGACAGCCCTAACCGAAAATTAAGACTCTCGCACGGGTTAGTACGGTGAGTCGCCCTCAAAGTCGACCCGTTTAATACATCATCGCGCTGAAATGGCCAGCAATCCAGCGGCTTGCCAACCGGTCAGTTGCAAATCTGTGCCTTAATGGCACGTCCGGCTGCAAAGCCTTGCGAAGGCTCGAAATGGTTAATTTCGAGCCCATCCGGCGACTATCGAGCAACTCGGTCGTTTACAGATTGGGGCGCAGCCAGCGCTCCGCCGTGGCAAGGTCGACCCCGCGACGCTCGGCATATTCCGTTAGTTGATCGCGGCCAATTTTCGCGACCCCAAAGTATTGGGCTTCAGGATGCCCGAAGTAAAAGCCGCTGACAGCAGCCGTCGGCCACATTGCGAAGCTTTCGGTCAGACTGAGCCCGGTATTCGCCTCGGCATCGAGCAGATCGAACAGGATCGGTTTAAGCGAATGATCGGGGCACGCGGGATAACCGGGAGCGGGGCGTATGCCGCGATACTGCTCTTTTATCAGAGCTTCATTGGTTAGTTGCTCATCAGGGGCATATCCCCACAAGTCCTTGCGCACGTGTTCATGCAGCGCCTCTGCAAACGCCTCAGCGAAACGGTCGGCCAGCGCCTTCAGAAGAATGTCGGAATAGTCGTCCTTGTCCGCCTGGAAACGTGCCGAGTGCGGCTCGATCCCGTGGATGCCGACCGCAAAGCCCCCGATCCAGTCGCCGTGAGGGTCGATGAAATCGGCAAGGCACATATTGGCCCTGTCGCGGCTCTTCTTGATTTGCTGACGAAGAAACGGAAGGCGCACGTGCTCTTCGCGCTTCACCCGATGAATGGTCACGTCGTCGCCGTCGCGTGCACACGGCCAGAAGCCGCATGCGCCGCGCGCGGTCAGCCACTTTTCTTCGATAAGCCGGTCGAGCATCGCGTCTGCGTCTGCCTTGAGACTGCGAGCGCTTTCTCCAACCACCTCGTCGTCGAGGATTTTGGGATAGGTCCCGTGCAACTCCCATGCGCGAAAGAACGGGGTCCAGTCGATATATGGACGCAAGTGTTCGAGCGACCAATCGTCGAACACGTGGACGCCGGGCTTAAGCGGCGGTGCAGGCTTGTCCGACAGATAGGCGTCGTAAAAGTTAGCCCGCGCTTCTTCGAGCGGCATCAATTGCTTTTCCGCTTTGCCTTCGCGCGCATCGCGGACATGTGTGTATTCGCTCGCGACTTGGGCAACATAATCGTCACGCAGCGTATCCGACAACAGCTTGGAAGCAACGCCGACCGCACGGCTCGCGTCGAGAACGTGGATCACCGGCCCTTCGTAATTCGGGTCGATCTTGAGCGCGGTGTGAACCTTGCTCGTGGTCGCACCACCGATGAGCAGCGGCATGGTCATCTGCGCGCGCTGCATTTCCTCGGCAACTGTGACCATCTCGTCGAGCGAGGGAGTGATGAGACCCGAAAGCCCGATCATGTCGGCCTTGTTGTCATTGGCGCTCTTAAGGATGTCCTGCCATGGGACCATCACGCCCATGTCGATCACTTCATAGCCGTTGCACTGCAGCACGACGCCCACGATATTCTTGCCGATATCGTGCACGTCGCCCTTTACGGTCGCCATGATGATCGTCCCCTTTGAGCTGCGCTCGGCTTCCGGCAGCAACTCTTTCTCGGCTTCGATAAAGGGGATGAGGTGCGCGACGGCCTTTTTCATGACGCGCGCGGACTTGACCACTTGTGGCAGGAACATCTTGCCGGACCCGAACAGATCACCGACCACGTTCATCCCGTCCATCAGCGGGCCTTCGATCACTTCGATCGGCCGACCGCCCGACGCCTCGAGCGCGGCGCGCGCCTCCTCAGTGTCTTCGACAACATGCGCGTCGATACCCTTGACGAGCGCATGCTCCAGCCGCCGCGAAACTTCCCAGCCGCGCCACTCCTCGGCGGCCTTTTCGTCAGCGACCGACCTGCCTTTGTAGCTTTCTGCAAGCTCGATCAGCGCTTCGGTCGCGCCGGGTTTGCGCATCAGGATAACGTCTTCGCACGCCTCGCGCAGCGCAGGGTCGATCGTGTCGTAGACATCAAGTTGCCCTGCATTGACGATCGCCATGTCGAGGCCAGCCGGGATCGCATGGAAGAGAAAGACCGAGTGCATGGCGCGGCGCACGGTCTCATTCCCGCGAAAGCTGAAGGAGAGATTGGAAAGCCCGCCACTCGTTTTCGCGTGAGGGCACTGCTCCTTGATCTCGCGCACCGCCTCGATGAAGTCGAGGCCGTATCGGTCATGGTCTTCAATCCCCGTCGCCACAGCGAAGATATTAGGGTCGAAGATGATGTCCTCGGGCGGGAACCCGATGCCGGTGAGCAAATCGTAGGCGCGTTTGCAAATCTCGACCTTGCGCCGCTTGGTATCGGCCTGGCCGACCTCATCGAACGCCATGACCACCACGGCCGCGCCATAGGCCATGCATTTGCGCGCCTGATCGAGGAATGGCTCTTCGCCTTCCTTCATGCTGATCGAGTTCACGATCGGTTTGCCCGAGACGCATTTAAGCCCGGCTTCGATGACATCCCATTTCGAGCTGTCGATCATCACCGGCACGCGGGCAATGTCGGGCTCTGCGGCAATCAGCTTGAGGAAGGTCGTCATCGCGTGCTGCGCGTCGAGCAAGCCTTCATCCATGTTGACGTCGATCACCTGCGCGCCGTTCTCAACCTGCTGGCGAGCGACTTCGACTGCGGTGGCGTAATCGTCCGCCATGATGAGCTTCTTAAAGCGAGCCGAGCCGGTGACATTGGTGCGCTCGCCGATATTGATGAAGCGGGCGCTTGAGTTCGTGCTGGTCATGTCAGGACGCCACCACGAATGCTTCGAGGCCCGACAGCCGCATCGCAGTTTCCGGGGTGGGAACTCTGCGCGGGGGCAATCCGTCGACCGCCTCTGCAATCGCCTTGATATGAGCGGGCGAAGAACCACAGCATCCGCCAAGTATGTTGGCCTGCCCGCTCTGCGCCCAAAGCTTTACGAGACCGGCGGTCGTCTCGGGCATCTCGTCATATTCGCCCAGCTCGTTGGGAAGGCCGGCATTGGGATAGGCCATCAGAAGGGTGTCCGCGATAGCCGAGAGCGATTGAATATGCGGTCGCAGCTGATCGGCGCCGAAGCTGCAATTGAGGCCGATAGTAACCGGGTTTGCATGTCGCACTGCGTACCAGAACGCCTCGACCGTGTGGCCTGACAGGTTGCGGCCAGACAGGTCAGTGAGCGTCATCGAGATCATCAGCGGCAAGTCGCGGTCAAGCTCTTGCTCGAGCTGTCTGACAGCCATGATCCCGGCCTTGGCGTTGAGCGTGTCGAACACCGTTTCGATAAGGATGAAGTCCACCCCGCCTTCGACCAGGGCGGCAGCCTGCTCCTTGTAAACGGCGGTCAGTTCGTCAAAGTCGATCTCGCGAAAACCGGGGTCCTCGACGTCAGGTGAAAGCGAGAGCGTTTTATTGGTGGGCCCGATAGCGCCTGCGACGAACCGGGGACGACCATCCCTCGCCTCGTACTCATCGGCCAGTTGGCGCGCGATCCTGCCGCTCGCGATGTTGATCGCCGCCACCTGACCCTCGGCTGCATAATCCGCCTGACTGATGGAATTTGCCGAGAATGTGTTGGTGGAAATGACGTCGGAGCCTGCCTCGAGATAGCTGCGCGTGATATCGGTAATCACATCTGGCCGGGTCAGGGCGAGAATATCGTTGTTGCCCTTCTGGCCGACCTTCAACCCAAGATCGCCCGCATAGTCTTCCTCGCTAAGCTTGCGCTCCTGAATCTGCGTTCCGAACGCACCATCGAAGATGAGTACGCGCTTTTTGGCGGCCTCGTTCAGCCTTTGACGTGCGCTCATGCGGTATCTCCTGCAGGACGCTTGCCGAGCATGTGGCAAATTGCATAGCTGAGCTCGGCGCGATTGAGTGTGTAGAAGTGGAACTGGCGCACGCCGCCCGCATAAAGCTTGCGACATAATTCGGCTGCGATGGTTGCACTCACCAGCTGGCGGGCGGCTGGGCGTTCGTCGAGGCCGTCGAAAAGACCCTCCATCCACGATGGGATCGCCGTTCCGCACATCGCGCTCATCCGCTGGACCGCAGCAAAGCTCATCACGGGCATAATGCCGGGCACAACCTCGGCAGTGATGCCTGCTGCAGCGACCTCGTCGCGGAAGCGGAAGAAGCATTCGGGATCGAAGAAGAATTGCGTAATTGCACGGTCAGCGCCCGCGCCGAACTTGGCCTTCAAGTTTTCGATATCGGCCTGAGCATCAGGGGAGTCCGGATGCACCTCCGGGTATGCAGCCACCGAGATTTCGAAGTCGGCGACTTTCTTGAGCCCTGCAATCAGGTCAGCGGCGTTTTCATAGCCACCAGGATGCGGCGCATAAGCGGACGCCCCGTCGGGTGGATCGCCGCGTAGGGCGACGATGTGGCGGATGCCCTCTTCCCAGTAATGGCGGGCGACCTCGTCCACTTCGTCTTTCGTCGCGTTGACGCAGGTGAGGTGTGCCGCCGCCGGAATTCCAGCCTCTTTCTGAATGCGCACGACCTGTTCGTGGGTGCGCTCCCGCGTCGAACCGCCTGCGCCGTACGTGACCGACACGAAGCGCGGCCCGAGCGGTGAGAGTGTCGCCACCGAGCTCCATAACGTCTCGCCCATCTTCTCGGTCTTGGGCGGGAAGAACTCGAAACTGATGTCGATATCGCCGGGGAGGTCGGAGAACAGCGGCGCGTCAAGCGCTGTCTTCGCCTCGTGAAGCTGGTTGAGTGTAGGGGTCATGCGTTTGCTTCTTTGAGAGAAGGATCGGTCTTGTGATCGTGAGTTACGGAAGGAAGCTTGCGGCGGGTGCCAATCCAAATTTTCACCACGAGTTCGCCCCCTTCGAGCGCGATAGGCGCCTTGGGCGAGAAGCCCGCATCGCGAAGCAGCCTTGCCATTTGCCGATCGCTGAAGCCGAGCCGCGCATGTTGGTAGCGGCTGCGCAGCTCTTCGCGATCATGCGCCGCAAAATCGACTATCGCAATCCGCCCTCCTGCCCGCGTCACGCGCGCTGCTTCGGCCAGCGGCAATGCCGGGTCTTGCGCAAAGTGCAGCACCTGATGAAGCAGCACGGTGTCGAAGCTTTTCGCCGGGAAATCGAGTGCAGTGAAATCGCCCTGCACAAGCTCGATCTGCGAAGTCGGAAGGTGCTGAAGCTTGGCCCTTGCTACGCGCAGCATCTCCAGGTTCTTGTCCAGAGCCACGATGCGTTCGGCATCTTGCGAGAACAGTTCCGCCATGCGGCCCGTGCCCGTACCGATGTCGAGCACGGTGCCCAGCGGTGCGTCGCCAAGAGCTTTGGACAGCTGCTGCTCCACCTGCGCATCGGGTGTATGAAGCGCGCGCAATTCGTCCCATTCGCCTGCATGGCGCGCGAAGTAATCCTCGGCATTGGCTTCGCGCGACTTGTGAATGGCGGCGAGCTTGCGTCGATCATCGTCGCATTGTGCGGCAAATTCGGGATTTTCCCGCTCCGCCGTCGCGAGCAATCGGTCAAGCGCGGCAAGCGTTGCATCTGCATCGTCGCCGCTGCCGGTCGATCGCAGGAACACCCAGCTGCCCTCACGCCGTCTCTCGGCAAGACCAGCGTCACACAATATGCCGACATGGCGGGAAACACGCGGCTGGCTTTGGCCCAGCACCTGTGCAAGTTCACCCACCGCAAGCTCCATCGCCGAAAGCAACCGCGCAATGCGCAGCCGGGTCGGATCGGCAAGGGCCTTGAAGATGGTGTCGATAGCCATGGTCAGGCTATCATATAAAGATATTTAGATATGTGTAAATGCAGTCATTGCCGATGGTGTCGGATCGCGCCAGCACACCGGCGATGCTGCATTTCCTAGCTTGCCAATCCAGCGCCGTGCGCACAAGAGCACGCGAATATGAGCGAGAGCAGACGATACGCAATCATCGGCTGCGGCATGATGGGCCGCGAGCATATGGCAAACCTCGCTCTGGTACCCGGCGCTCACCTTGTCGCGATAGCCGATCCGGATGAAGGATCGCGCAAAGCCGCGCTCACTCATGCGCAAGGGCTCGGCCAGCAGATCTCCCTCTTCGACGACACGCAGATCATGCTGGCCGAGGCGAAGCCAGAAGCCGTTATCATCGCCTCGCCCAACTTCACCCATTTTGACGTCGTTCGCCCGGTGATGGACGCGGGATGCGCGGTGCTGATGGAAAAGC
Organism: Erythrobacter sp. KY5; assembly: GCF_003264115.1. Classification (NCBI taxonomy): domain Bacteria; kingdom Pseudomonadati; phylum Pseudomonadota; class Alphaproteobacteria; order Sphingomonadales; family Erythrobacteraceae; genus Erythrobacter; species Erythrobacter sp. KY5. The sequence goes on from NZ_CP021912.1 coordinate 3,204,134, forward strand.
CGATGTGCACCGCCATCGACGAAGCGCTGGTTCTGTATGAGAAAGCGCGCGATTATCCGAGCTTGTTCTGGGTCGGGCTCGAATACCGCTACATGCCTCCCGTCACCAACTTCATCAGCCGCGTTCATGCGGGCGATGCCGGTGACATCAAGATGCTGGCCATTCGCGAGCACCGTTTCCCTTTCCTCGTGAAGGTGGGTGACTGGAACCGTTTCAACCGCAACACCGGCGGCACGCTGGTCGAGAAGTGCTGCCACTTCTTCGACCTGATGCGCCACATATTGCGCGATGAACCGGTCCGCATCTTCGCCAGCGGTGCGCAGGACGTGAACCACCTTGATGAGCGATACGATGGTGAGGTGCCCGACATCATCGACAATGCCTTTGTGCTGGTCGACTTCGCAGGCGGAGCGCGCGCGGTGCTCGACCTGTGTATGTTCGCCGAGGGTTCTCAGGAGCAGGAAGAGATCAGCGCAGTCGGTCCTGAAGGCAAGCTTGAGGTGAAGTTGCCCGGCGGTTTCGTCACATGGTCGCCGCGCGACAAATCGGGGCCTTTCGCGCAGCACATCGCGACCCCGCCCGACGCGCTGGCTGCAGGCGACCACCACGGCGCAACCTACTACCAGCAGCGCGACTTTCACGAGGCCCTCGTGAGCGGCACCGCGCCGCTTATCACTGCACGCGACGGCTATCGCTCTGTCGTGATGGGAGCCGCCGCCCAGCAGAGCATTGCCACCGGCCTTCCGGTCGCGATCCAGTTCGAGGACGAGGATTAAGACATGCCCCAATCCATGCCTCCAGTTGGCTTCGGCCTTTGGAAGATCCCTCGCGAAGACACCGCAGCAAGCGTGGTCGAGGCGGTGCACGCAGGCTACCGCCATTTCGACAGCGCAGCCGATTACGCCAACGAGGCCGAGACCGGCGAAGGTCTTGCCGAGGCGATGGCGGACGGCCATGTCACCCGCGACGATCTCTGGATCACCTCCAAGCTGTGGAACACGTTCCACGCGCCCGACCATGTGGAGGAAGCGTGCCGCAAGACGCTCGCCGATCTTCAGCTCGACTGTCTCGACCTTTACCTGGTCCACTTCCCGATCGCGCTTGAATATGTGCCGATCGAGACGCGCTATCCGCCTGAGTGGCTGCACGATCCGGACGCTACCGAACCGGTCATGAAGCCCGCCAGGGTTCCGCTGCACCGGACCTGGGCGGCGATGGAGGCGCTCGTCGACAAGGGGCTCGTGAAACAGATCGGCGTCTGCAACTACAACTCCGCGCTGTTGCACGACCTGATGACCTATGCCCGCATCGAACCGGCGATGCTTCAGATCGAGGCGCATCCGTATCTGACGCAAGAGAAGCTGATCCGCTGTGCGCAGGGTTATGGCATTGATGTCACCGCCTTCTCCCCCTTGGGCGCGCAAAGCTACTTTGAGCTCGGCATGGCCGACGAAGGCGAGAGCCTGCTTGGCGCTGCGCCGGTGATGGTGGCAGCCCAGGCTCACGGCAAGACGCCCGCGCAAGTGCTGCTGCGCTGGGGCGTGCAGCGCGGGACTGCGGTGATCCCCAAGACCTCGAAGCCGGAGCGGATGCGCGAGAACCTCGACATCTTCGACTTCGAGCTTTCGTCCGTCGAGATGGCCGCGATCAGCGCGCTCAACCAGGACCGCCGTTTCAACGATCCCGGCGTCTTCACCGAGGCCGCCTTCAACACCTTCCACCCGATCTATGACTGAGACACCGACGAGCGAGTTTCCCGGCATCATTCCGGGCGGAGGCGATCTGGCCGCGTTCCTTGCGGCCAACAGGGGCGCGGTCAATGCCGCGCTTGCCGATGCGGGAGCGTTGCTGTTCCGCGGTTTCGACGTGCCCGACCCGCAAGCGTTCGACGCCGCGGTCGAGGGGTATGGCGAACCCGGCTTTACCTACGAGGACTCGCTTTCCAACGCGGTGCGCACCAATGTCACGCCGCGCGTTTTCACCGCCAATGAAGCCCCGCCCACGACCGAGATCTTCCTCCATCACGAGATGGCGCAGACCCCGCTCTATCCGTCCAAGCTGTTCTTCTATTGCGAGATCGCACCGCAAGCGGGCGGCGCAACGCCGCTGTGCCGGTCCGACTGGGTGCTCGAACGTCTGGCCAACGAAGCGCCGGGCTTCGTGTCGCGTGTCGAGGCAGAGGGCGTGCGCTACACCAATGTCATGCCGGGCGACGACGATGCGGGATCGGGTCAGGGGCGCAGCTGGCGCAGCACCTTGAGCGTTGCGGATCGCGACGGAGCCGAAGCGCGGCTCAGGCAACTTGGCTATGACTGGGAATGGCTCGATGATGGCAGCCTTCGGGCAACCACGCCGAGGCTGGACGCCGTGCGCGAGCTTCCCGATGGTCGCCGCACCTTCTTCAACCAGCTGATCGCCGCCTTCCGGGGCTGGGCCGACAGCCGCAACGATCCGAACCGTGCGATCACGTTCGGCGATGGATCGCCGATAACGAGCGATGACATGGCCCCGGCCATCGCGATCGCGGACGAGCTGACCAATGACCTTGCCTGGCAGGCGGGCGACGTCGCGCTGGTCGACAACTTCCTCGTCATGCATGGCCGCCGCCCGTTCGAGGGCAAGCGCCGGGTGCTCGCCAGCCTTGTGGCCTGATCGCCGCGCTAGAAGCGCGAGCGCTGGATCGCCCCGTCCCGAGCGCGGGTGAAGCTTCCCCCGGTGAGGTTGCGGACCGTGCCGAGCCTTTGCAAGCGCGGGCGTGTGTAGCGCCGCTTTGAGCGAGGATCCTTCGTAGATGACATTAGCGACCTCCAGTTCGAGATTCGCCCCCGTCACCATTGTACGCCCGCCCGTTTCGCTCACAATCCGGCCAGGCGCCCGATCAGGCACTCTGGCCCGCTTTGCTACCGGCCCGTCGTAAGCTTAACGCCCATAACGCGATATTGCCCGCAATCAGCGCTCCCACCAGCATCGCAAAGGTTAACGATGGCCCTTGCGGCGATGCCGCGCCGAGCGGGGAGAACAGCAGATAGGTGGCGACCACGCAGCTGAACAGAGTCACCGCCAGCGGCCTTGCGAAAGGCCACGGCGTCAGGTCCACCTGCTCATTTCGGGTGAACTGCCATGGCGTCTTGCGCGGGGCGAGCCAGCCGCAGGCGAGCATGATGCCGACCTCGATCACAAACAGGATCGCATATTGGTGGAGGAAGTGGATCGTCACCACGTCGTCGAACGCGAAGCGCAGCAGGCCGTATGCGATAACGTGGAAGACGATCACGATCTTCGCGCCCAATGCCGGAACCCGCGCCGTGAACAGACCGACGATCACGATCACCACGGTGGGTATGTTGTAGAAGCCGGTGAAGATGCGGATGATCTGCCACAGCCCCTCGGGCGAGAACCACAGGAGCGGTGCGACCACGAAGCTGAACAGCGCGATCACCACGCTTGCGATCTTGGCGACCCGCACCAGCTCGGCATCGCTCGGCAGCGCGCCGTTCACGCTCTGCCTTGCCGGGCCGTACACGTCGAGGCTGAACAGCGTTGCTGCACTGTTAAGCAGCGAGTTGAAGGACGAGAACACCGCGCCCAGCAGCACGGCGAGGAAGAAGCCCGACATCCATAGTGGCAGCACGTCGCGGATCAGGCGCGGATAGGCCTCGTCGATGGTGCCAAGGCCGGGGCCGTACATGTGGAAGGCGATGACGCCGGGGATCATCATCAGGAACGGGACCATGATTTTGAAGAAGCCTGAAAGCAGCACGCCCTTCTGCCCCTCTGCCAGCGACTGCGCGCCGAGCGTGCGCTGGATCACGTATTGGTTGGTGCACCAGTAGAACAGGTTGGCGACGATCATGCCGGTGAACAGCGTTCCGAACGGCGTCGGCGCGTTTGCATCACCGATGGCGTTTAGCTTCTCGGTATGCTCGCTGCCGAGCGTCGCCAGCCCTGCGCCAAAGTCGCCGCCGCCCAGCGCGATCAGCCCGAAGACCGGCACCGCAATCCCGATGATGAGCAAGCCCACGCCGTTGAGCGTATCCGACACCGCCACCGCGCGAAGCCCGCCGAAGATCGCGTAGATCGCCCCGATGCCTCCGATCGCGATAACCGTGACCACCAGCGCTTCAAAGTTGCCAAGGCCTGTCAGCTCAGGCACGTCGAAGAAGGCGATCACCGCAAGGCTGCCCGAGTAGAGCACGCTGGGGATCGTCACGAGGCCATAGCCGAGCATGAACAGCACCACCGACATGCGCCTCACCACGGGATCGAACCGGTCGCCGAGGAACTGCGGCAGGGTTGTGAAGGCGCCGGCGAGGTATCTGGGCAGGAAGATGAGCGCCATCGCGATGGTTGCGACCGCCGCCGTCACCTCCCAGCCCATGCTCGATAGGTTGTATCCGTATGCAGAGCCATTGAGCCCAATCAGCTGCTCTGCCGACAGGTTGGTCAGCAGCAGCGAACCGGCGATGAAGGTCGCGCCCAGCCCGCGTCCGGCGAGGAAGTAGCCGTCCTTCGTCTCCGCACTTCCGCGCGTCTTCATCCAGCTGATCCATCCGACCAGCGCCATGAACGCAATGCAGGTGCCAAGCGTGAAGGCGATGTTGGTTCCCGTCACGCCGCGACCTGTTTCGATGGCCGGATGTTACACGCAAGGCCCCTTTTGAGAAAACCGACTGGGCCGAATACACGTGGGGCTTCAGGGGCTTGCAGCGAAAATCGCTGTAGGAAGTGTGACTTTCCAGTTTCCAGACGGGCGCATATCGTCATCGCGCCGGTGCTTACCAAGCCGCGCTCAAGTAGGAAAACGCATAGCCTCATGAAGCGGCGCTCAACATCGCGCGGTAGTGATCGCGCAATGTGTCCTCACCGAATTCAGGCGTTGCCTCCGCGTCGTATTCGCCCGTTTCTTCGTCCAGCACCAACATGCTCTGCGTCGCGTAATAGTGAGCGATGCGCGCATATTCGGCCTTTTCGGCGAACCATGACGAAAACGGCGCCACCAGCGACAGCACCCGCGAGGCTGCGAGAAACAGGCGCGGAGAGATCGAACGGAAACGGGCTGGCTTGTCCGCAAGCTCAAACAGCATCTCGCCCTGTTCACGCAAAGATATGGCGGGACCGGGACCGCCGATGGGCAACACCTTTCCTTGGCGCTCCGGGTTGCCGACACTGTCGACTATGAAGCGCGCAAGGTCCGCATCCGAGATCGGCTTGCAGCGGGTGAGTTCTCCATCGCCGAATATCAGGAATGGCTTGCCGTCGCGCACCCGCCCGACCTGCCCCGACAGCGATTTGAAGAACGCGGTCGGGCGGATGATCGTGTGCGCAATATCGGCCTCGCTCAGCGCGGCCTCAAAGGCGAGCTTGGCATGCTGAAAAGCAAGGCGCGGGCGCTGCACACAGATGGCCGAAAGGAGGATGAAGTGCTCCGCATCCGCTTGCCGGGCGGCGCGCAGCAGGTTGAGATTGGCGTCGAGGTCGACCGCCTTTGCATCCCTTGGCGACCCGTTGCGCGAGGCGAGACAGGAAATGACGGTCGCAGGCCGCGCCTCGTCCAACGCATGCACCAGCGCGGCAGGATCGGACAGATCGACCACGCGCCTTTCGGCCCCCTCAAGCTCGGGCAATTGTCCCGCCCCCTCGCTGCGCAGCAAAGCCGTCACCGTGTAGCCGCGCGCCGCACATTCGCGCACCACCGCGCGGCCTATCGTGCCGCTCGCCCCCGCGACTGCCACCTTCATCAAAGAGGCCTCATTCTGCAGCTTCGTCCAGATCGTCGCGGCCTATGATTGCGTCCATCTGGTCGCGCAGCAGCGGGTCCCATTCGCTGCGCAGCTTCTTGACCAGAGCGATCATCTCGTCGTTCTCCCACGGGGGGACCTCTGCGTCCCAGACATTCGCCATCGGGACCATCATCTCGCGGTCCATGTCCTCGAATGCCTCGGTCAGCTTTTCCGCCTGTTCGCGCGTCAGCCCAAGCGCTTCGTAAGCCGAGCGGCCCATGCGCAGCGAGCTGTCATAGGTTTCGCGGATGATGTCGCGGCAGCCAAGCGACCAAAGCTCGAAAACGTGGTTGCGGTCATAAGCGCGCGCGATGATGTGGACGTGGGGATAGGCCTTGTGGACGTAGGAGACGAGGCGGTTGGTCGCCTCCTTGTCGTCGATTGCGACGACGAGCAGCTTGGCGCTTTCGATCCCGGCAGAGGCCAGCATATCGGGCCGTGTCGCATCGCCATAATAGACGCGCATGCCGAAGCGCCCGAGCCGTTCGATCTGGCTTGAGGAATAGTCGATCACGGTCGTGCGATAGCCGGCCGTCTCCAGCATCCGGTCGACGATCCCGCCCACGCGTCCGCGCCCTGCGACGATGATGTCGCGGTTCTCGTCGATGGCATCGAACTCGCGCTCGCGCTCCCGGTCGAAACGCGGCAGGATCGCCTTGTCGTAAAGGATGAAGAGCAGCGGCGTGATCAGCATCGACATCGCCACGACCAAGAGGAGCAGGTCTGCGGTGTCCTGCGGGATGACCGAATTGCCGACCGCAAAGCTCAAAAGGACGAAACCGAACTCCCCCGCCTGCGCAAGCGAGAGCGCAAACAGCCAGCGCGCCGTGCCGCTGATCTTGAAGATCCCGCCCAGCACCCACAGCACCGCCAGCTTGGTCACAACCAGCACCGCGGTCCACATCAGCACCTCGCCCCACTGGGTTGCGAGCAGGCTGAAGTTGATGCCAGCACCAACGGTGATGAAGAACAGGCCGAGCAGCAGCCCCTTGAACGGGTCGATATCGCTTTCAAGCTCGTGGCGGTATTCGCTGTTGGCCAGCACAACCCCGGCAAGGAATATTCCGAGTGCGGGCGAAAGGCCCACGACGGTCATCAACAGCGCAATGCCGGTCACGAAGAGCAGCGCGGTTGCGGTGAACAGCTCGCGCAATCCTGCTGACGCGATGAACCGGAAGACCGGGCGCGTCAGGTAGTTGCCGGCCAGCGCGACGAACGCGATGGCGGCGAGCGTGATCAGGCCCGACTGCCAGGCGGGCATGCCGTCCATGAAGCTGGCCACGCCGCTGCCATGATCGCCCGCTTCGCCCGCATGTTGAGCGACCTCGCCCGCCAATTCGGGCAGCGCGAGCAGCGGCAGGATCGCCAGCATCGGGATAACGGCGATGTCCTGAAACAGCAGGACCGAGAACGCCGATTGTCCGCCTTCGGACTTCATCAGGCCCTTTTCATCCAGCGTCTGCAGGATGATCGCGGTCGAGGACAGCGCGAGGATCATGCCGATGGCAAGCCCCGTCTGCCACGGATCGCCGACGATGAAGATTGCCGTTGCCGCAATCACCAGGGTGGTGACCAGCACCTGTCCCCCGCCAAGCCCGATCAGGCGGCTGCGCATCTCCCACAGCTTTCGCGGTTCAAGCTCAAGCCCGATCAGGAACAGCATCATCACGACGCCGAATTCGGCAAAATGCTGAAGCTGGATGACGTCCACCCCCAGCGCGCCAAGGACCGGGCTGATGGCCATGCCTGCGATCAGATAGCCGAGCACCGACCCCAGCCCCAGCCGCGTCGCAATGGGGACGGCGATCACACCGACGCCCAGCAGGATGGTGGCAAGAACGAGGAATTCGGTCATCGCTGCCAAGCGCTATGGCATGACAGGGCCCGGCTCAAGCGAATAGAAGGACGCGGGGCTAAAGAAGAACTTCGAGCAGCGGATTGGGAAAACGGCGCTCGACGGTCACTCCGTAGAAGCTCTCGACGAAGCCCGGCAGTTCCGCGCATTCAACGAGAAAGCCGTTTTCAAGCTCGTCGCTCACGACAATGGGCGGGATTACCGCAATCCCCGTCCCCTCTCGGGCGAGCAGGCGCATCATCGCCATATCGTCGACCTCGGCAGCAATCTGCGGACGGATACTGAGCCGGTCAGCGAGCGAATTGAACGCCATGCGGATCGCGGTGCCGGGTGTCGGCAGGATCAGCGGAGCGGTCGAAAGGCGCTCCTCGACCGACATGTCCTGCGAAACAAGTTCGGGCACAGCGATAAGGCCCACCGGCTGTTCGTCGATGCGGGTGACGACAAAGTGGCTGAGCGCGTCCGTATCGGGCGGCTGGTTGGTCAACACGATATCGAGCTGCAGGTCGGCGAGCGCGTTGAATAATTCACCCCCACTGCCCGAGCGCAAAATCACCTCGACATCGCTGCGGCCAAGGATCGGGCGAAGGAAGCCGAGCTGGAAGTTGCGCGACAGCGTGGCGAGCGATCCGACCCTGAGTGCGCGGCGCTGGCGACCGGCGGCCTGCAAGGTGGCGACCAGTTCGTCCCCGCTCGCAAAGATCGAATTGGCATAGTCGAGCGCGATGTGCCCGGCTTCGGTCAATTGCAGCGAGCGCCCGCGCCGTTCGAACAATTGCTGGCCCAGCCGTTCTTCGAGAAGCTTGATCTGCGTCGAGACCGCGCTTTGCGAGACATTGAGGCTCTGCGCGGCGCGCGTGAGGTTCCCCATGACGGCGACAGCCTGAAAGTATCGCAGGTGGTGGAAGTTGAAGTCGCTCATCTGTCGTTCTTTTAATCAGAACGTTCCGTAACAAACAATGTATTTTTCTTAAATCTAACCTCCCGCTAGTTCAGCGCAATTCCCGCTCGCCCCCTTCCCCCGGAGCTTACCTCGCATGATCCACACCTTCCTGCCATTGGCCGCGCCGCTTCTGTTTGCGATTGTCGCGCTCGTCGCATGGGCAAGCCCGCGCCGCCGTCCTAAGGCGCTTTTGCAGTTCGCAGAGATGGCCGCGCTTGGCACCATCGCGATTTCGCTTGCCTCGATCGTGCAGCTTGTCGTCGCAGGCCCCTCCACCTCGGCGCTGATCGGCGCGGGCGGGTTCGGCATTTCGGCGCGGCTCGACGCGGTGAGTGTCACGATGCTCGCCATGATCTGTTCGATTGGTTGGGTGCTGCTTCGTTATTCGGCGAATTATCTCGACGGGGAAGAACGGCAGGGCGTGTTCATCGGCTGGATGGCGGCGACGCTTTGCGCGGTGCTCCTATTCGTGCTGGCAGGCAATCTCGTCCAGCTGACCGTCGCCTTCATCGCGATCAGCCTCACGCTTCAGCGCCTGCTGCTGTTCTATCCCGACCGCATTCAGGCGGTCCGCGGCGCGCGCAAAAGGTTTATCGTCGCGCGCCTCGGCGATGCGGCGCTGATCGGGGCGGTTTTCGCGCTTTGGCAGGGTTACGCCACCACCGACATCGCCACCATCCTTGGCGAAGCGAGCATGGGCAGCGCGACCACGGCAACGCTCGTCGCGGCCAGCCTGCTGGCGCTCGCGGCGATCCTCAAGTCGGTGCAGTTTCCCACTCATGGCTGGCTGACCGAAGTGGTCGACACGCCCACCCCCGTCTCCGCGCTGCTACACGCGGGCGTCGTCAATGGTGGAGGCGTGCTGCTGATCCGCTTTGCCGATGTGATGCTGCTTGCGCCCAACGTGCTCGCAGTTCTGGTCCTTATTGGCGGGTTCAGCGCTCTGCTGGGTAGCCTTGCTATGCTCGGCCAGCCGGCGGTCAAGAACTCTCTCGCCTGGTCGACCATTGCGCAGATGGGCTTCATGATCATGCAGTGCGGCCTCGCGCTCTTCCCGCTCGCGCTGCTGCACATCGTGGCGCACTCCTATTACAAGGCGCACGCCTTCCTCTCATCGGGAAGCGCGGTCGAGAATGTCGCGGCGATCCGCAAGCCGGGGCCGATCGCGGTGCCGAGCATGCGCAACGTGATGACCGCCTTTGCGCTGGCGCTCGGCATCTATGCCGCCATCGGCGCGCTGTTCGGCATCAGCGACAAATCCCCGCAAGCCATCGCGCTGGGAGCGATCCTCGTCTTCGGCGTCGCCTATCTTTTCGCGCAGGGTCTTGCCGACAAGGCCCCGCGCGAGCTTACCCGCAAGACGGTGATCTACTCGCTCGCCGCGTCGCTGGGATACTTCACGCTGCAACGCGCATCGGAGTGGCTGACCGCTGGCACGCTCCCCGCAACGCCCGCCCCCGGCCCGCTTGAATGGGCGTTGATCGTGCTGGCGGTGGCAAGCTTTGGCGTCGTCGCCATCGCACAGGCGCTGTTCCCGCTCTGGGCGCTGCACCCGGCGGCATCGGGCCTTCGCGTCCACCTTTCCAACGGGCTTTATGCCAACGCCGTCTTTGACCGCCTCGTCGGCAACTGGTCGACCCGCAAGGCCCGCTGAGCCTCTTCGAGCGCCCCCATTTTCCGCCAAGGATACCCCGATATGAACACCCAGTTCCCCTCTACCCAGTTCGAAGTGACAGCCATCGCGGTCGCCATCGAGGGCGCGATTGATCACGCTATCCGCCAGATCCCGCCCGCATGGCCGCTGTCGGCAACGGTCGCGGTCAACCCGTTCCTTGGCCAGACGGACGAGACGCTCGCCGCCGCCGCTGCGCGCCTGCGCCGTGTGGGCGGGGTGCGGGTCACGATGCCGCGTTCGTGGTATCGCGAACGCATCGCGCAGGGCGAGATTGGAATGCAGGACCTTGCCGCCGCGCTCGCTGCATCGCCGCACGCATCGAAGCCCTCTTCGCTCGAAGCGCTGAAATTCGAAGTCCAGACCGAAGGCAACATTGCCCCCGCCCTGCCCACCATCGCCGACCTTGCCTCCGATGCGAGCGGCACGGACTGGGCGGGCGTGTGCGCCGATCGCACCGGATCGTGGTTGTCGAGCTATTTCGATGAAGGCCAGGCGCTATGGCCCGCCATTCCGGGCCGCTCGGCCTGGGCGGCATGGCGCACCTATGCGACCCACGATCTGACGCCGGAGATCATGGGATTGACCGGATTTGGCCGGATCGTTGCCGAAGCGCCGCAGAACCCCAAAGTGCTGATCGCGCGCGCGGTCGAGACATTGGGCCTCAGTGACGAGGAGATGGCGACCTATTTCCACCAGCTGCTGTTCTCGCTGGGCGGGTGGTCGCAATATGCGCGATACAAGCTGTGGCAGGCAGAACTTGCGGGCGAGACGGATGAAGTGATTTCTGACCTGCTCGCAATCCGTCTGCTTTGGGAAGAGACGCTCTACCTCCAATATGCCGACATGGTCGCCGACAAATGGCGCGAGACGCGCGATGTCCATGCCCGCGACACCCGCGCCGACCGCGCCGATATCGTCGATGAAATCCTGCAGGAAGCTGCCGAGCGAGCCGCGCAGCGCGGCCTTGGCGAAGTGCTTGCGATGGAAGGCAGCGCACCGATCACCGAACGCCCCGCCATGCAGGCCGCCTTCTGCATCGACGTGCGCTCCGAAGTGTTCCGCCGCGCGCTCGAAAGCGTGGATCCGGCCATCCAGACTTTGGGCTTTGCAGGCTTCTTCGGTCTGGCCGCCGAACACCGCAGCTTTGCTTCCGACGTGGCCGAGCGCCGTCTTCCGGTGCTCCTCAACCCGTCGGTCAGATCGGTGTCGGGGACCGAAGGCGACATGGGCCGCGACCGCTCCACCCGTTTCACCGCCCGCGCAAAACGCGCATGGGGCCGCTTCAAACTGGCGGCCGTCTCCTCCTTTGCCTTCGTCGAGGCGACAGGACCGCTCTATGCCGTAAAGCTGCTGCGCGACACGTTCGGGCTTCAGCCTTCGCGCAAGCCCAACGAACCGGCGCCGCGCCTCACCACGCGCATGGAATTGAGCGAACAGGTCGATGCAGCCGAGACGATCCTCAAGGCGATGTCGCTCACTGGCAATTTCGCTCCGCTGGTCCTGATCGCGGGACACGGCGCAAACGTCACCAACAACCCGCATGTAAGCGCGCTTCATTGCGGTGCGTGCGGGGGCTATTCGGGCGAGGTGAATGCGCGATTGCTGGCCGGTCTGCTGAACACCGGGGCCGTGCGCGACGGTCTTGCCCAGCGCGGGATCGAAGTGCCCGCCGATACGATCTTCGTTGCAGCTTTGCACGATACGACCAAGGACGAAGTCACGATATTTGACGGCGACCTTGGCGAAGCCGCGCCTGCCGATGGGGTCCGGCAGGCGCGCACCTGGCTTGCGATGGCGGGTGAGCTGACGCGCACTGAGAGAAGCCGCCGCCTTCCCGGCGCTGCCAGTCAGCGCGACATCGCCCGCCGCGCAAGCGACTGGTCCGAAGTTCGCCCCGAATGGGCGCTCGCCGGATGCAAGGCGTTCATCGCCGCCCCGCGCCGTCGCACCAGCGGCAAGGCGCTGGATGGCCGCGCTTTTCTGCACGATTACGATTGGCGGCACGACAAGGAAAACGGCTATTCGGTGCTCGAACTCATCATGACCGCGCCGGTCGTGGTCGCCAGCTGGATCAGCCTGCAATATTACGGCTCGACCGTCGCCCCGCAGGCTTTTGGCGCGGGCAACAAGCTGCTGCACAATGTCGTTGGCGGCATCGGCGTGTTCGAAGGCAATGGCGGCAATATGCGCGCCGGCCTTGCGTGGCAGTCGGTCCATGACGGTGAGAACCTCGTCCACGAACCGTTGCGCCTGTCGGTCTGTGTCGAAGCGCCGACCAGCGCGATGAACGACATCCTTGAGGCGCACCCGCAAGTGCGCGCGCTGTTCGACAATCGCTGGCTGCACCTCTTCGCCATCGACGAGGACGGCCATCTGGCCCAGCGCTATATCGGCGATCTCAAGTGGGAAAGGCAGAGCCCGGCCAAGTCGCAACCAAGCGACCAGCCGGAGCTCGCGGCGGCCTAGACGCTGCTGGCAACCCGGTGCACTTCCTCGACAAAGGCGGCCTTTTGCGCCTCGTCGAGGAAGGAGCCTTCGAACGAATTTGCTGCCAGCGTCGCGATATCCTCTATCGACAGGTCGAGCGCTTCTGCGACCGCGCGGTAATTGTCGTTGATGTAGCCGCCGAAATAGGACGGGTCGTCCGAGTTTACCGTCGCTTTCACCCGGCTTTCGAGCATGGTGCGAACCGGGCTCTTGGCGATGTGGTCGATTACGCAGAGCTTGAGGTTTGAGAGCGGGCAAACGGTCAGCGTGTGGCCTTCGCGCACGATCCTCTCGAGCAATGCCGTATCTTCCAGCGCGCGGTTGCCATGGTCGATCCGGTCGACTTCGAGCACGTCCAGTGCCTGCCAGACATATTCGGGCGGCCCTTCTTCGCCCGCATGCGCGACCAGTTTCAGCCCCAGCTCGCGGCACTTGGCAAAGACGCGTGCGAATTTCTCCGGCGGGTGTCCGACTTCGCTGGAATCGAGCCCTACGCCGTCGATCCGGTCGAGCCATGGCATCGCCTCTTCCAAAGTCGCAAACGCCTCTTCCTCCGACAAATGGCGCAGGAAGCACATGATGAGCTTGTAACTGATGCCAAGCCGCGCCTTCCCCTCGTCAAGCGCGCGCAGGATGCCGGTGATGACCGTCTCGAATGCGATGCCGCGCTCGGTATGGCCCTGCGGGTCGAAGAAAATCTCGACATGGCGCACATTGTCGCGATGGACACGCTCGAGATAGGCGATGGTGAGGTCGTAGAAATCCTGCTCCTCCACCAGCGCCTGCATGCCGAGGTAATAGAGGTCGAGAAACTCCTGAAGGTTCGAAAACTGATACGCCTCGCGCACTTCCTCGACGCTGGCATAAGGCAGATCGACGCCGTTGCGCTTCGCCAGTTCGAACATCATTTCCGGCTCAAGCGAGCCTTCGATATGCAGGTGCAGTTCGGCCTTGGGCACCGAGGCGATGAATGCCTCACGGGTCTCGTTTGCGGCCCGGTCCATCAGGCTTGTCCTTTCAGTTTGAGTATTTCATCCGCACACGGCTTGTGGCTGCGGATTTCCTCATCGGATAGGCCGTTCAGCTCATGCGGGAAAATCAGCCAGTCCTCGGTCTCGCGCATGTAGTAGTCGGGCGTCAGCGCGGTCTGGTTTTTCGATGGCTTGTAGAAAACGGTTGCCACCTTGATCGTCTCAGGCGTGTTGCGGCGGCAGCGTTTGCCCAGTTCATCTATGAATGCCTCGACCGAACGGCCCGTATCGAACACATCGTCGACGATCAGCAGCGCGTCTTGTGCATTGAGCGTATCGATCAGATAGCCGAGCGCGAAGACTTTCACGTGGCGCGATTGTTCGCCGATGCCAGTATAGGACGAGGTGCGGATCGCGATGTGGTCGCATTCGAACCCGCGCGCTTCTAGCAATTCCTGCACGGCAATCCCGATCGGCGCACCGCCGCGCCAGATGCCGACGATATGCGTTGGCACAAACCCCGAAGCGATGATCTGGTTGGCGAGCGCAAACGAAAGCTCAAGCAGTTCGTTTGCGTCCAGATACTGCTTTTGCTCCAAGATTACATCTCCGCACAGTTCGATTACGGCCCAAGAGCTAGCGATATTTCAAGTGCCGGTCCAATGCTGCGACCTTGCTGATGAAGTTGATGGTTTAGCGTTTGTAAACTCTGGCAAATTACAGCGAGGTTGGAACTGGAACGGATCGTTTGAAGGGGGTTGCAATGGGTTTCATGGGTTTTGGTCGCAAGACCTTCGGTCGCAAGGGGCTCGCCCCGCTTGAACCGGAAAAGCCCAAAACGGGCCGGATTTTCGGCAATCGCCCGTCGCGCGGCGGCGGTGGGGGCGGTGGTGGCTCGCCATTCGAGCGCTTCTTTGCCGACGCGCGCGACATGGTCAGCAATTCTTCTTATCCGGCATCGGGCTGCGGTAAGGCGCTGGACCTTCTAACTCCCGAAGAGCGCGGCGATCTGCTTGCCGACATCGTCATGGGCCAAGGCCATCACGGCAATTTCAAACATGACGCATCGGGCGCCGAACTGATCGCGCAGCACGGCCTTTCCACCATGTGGCAAAAGGAAATCGAGGTGCGAAAGGAGCATTTGCCCGCGCTTCTCACGCTCCTTATTCGCAACAAGGATTACCGGACCCGCTATTATTATTCGAGCCAGTTCGAAACGCTGCTCAAGCTCATTAACAGCGCGATCAAGCAAGGGGGGTATCTCTCTTCAGGCGATTGCGAGGACATCGCCGAAATGGCGAGCGAGATCAGGCAGGGTCGCTCGACCTATCGCAAGGCCGACACCAAGAAGATGATCTTGCGCGCCGAACGCCTCGAAAAGCTGGCCGGTGTCGAAGTGAGCGCGACCGAATTCCTGATGGAGCGCTGTGAGGGCGCGGAAAACGAATTTGCGATCCCCGATAAGGAACGCCCGAACGCGCAGTTCTGGGCCGACTTGCTGGCCGAGGTCGCGGCCAATCTGAACGACATTCGCCTTGCCACGAAAGGCTCGAAACGAGCCGCTTGGGCCAGCAGTGAAGCGGCCTTCAACGCCCAATGGCCTGCCTGCGGCGATGTGCGCCCGAGCTATGCCGACTGGAAGGCGTCCGGCCAGCCGGTCGCGGATCTCAAGGCCAATAACGGTCGGCGCAACGGATGGGCCGATACGGAAAGCTACCGCACCCTGCCCGGCACGATTGCGGGCGCGGTGGCGCATTCGCGCTATGACTGGAGCATGAGCCAGATCCCCGGCCTCGACGTGCTGGCCGACCTTGAGAACCCCGCCTGGACCGCTCTGGTCGAGCATCTCATCACCCAGCGGCGCGCGACCAAGGCGACGAAGACATGGCAGAAGGAAGCGATCGAACTGTGCAAGCCGCTCGGCATTGAGACGGTCGAGGCGAAACTGCACGAATGGCTGGCGTTGTTCCATTCGCCCGCGCTTGGCCGTGCGAACTACACCGCGGTCGTCAATGGCGACCGCTTCGCCTACACGATCGACCGGCTCGAAGAGGCCCATGGCGACTGGCCGCAGCGCCACGCTGACGAGGTCGAAGCGCTTGGCAAGGCGATCGCGATCTGCGCTGCGAGTGGCGGAAAACATGGCCTCGACTACTCGCTTGGCTGCAAGCTCGTGCTGACCGACGATCACAGCTACAAGAACAAGACCGCGACCACCGGCGTGCTCGACCTGCCCAAGCCAAGCTACAAGCACGCCGACGGCCGCACCGCGTACAAGTCGCTTTCCAGCTTCATGCGGCTGAGCGTCGAGAACGAGGAATTCGTGCGCGGTGCGCTGTGGCTGGTGGCGCTGATGCCAGACCGGGCGCGCGCGATCGAGGCGCTGGAGCTGACAGCGCTGAGCGCTGCGACCTATCTGTGGACCGGCGAGGACGCGATGCGTTCGAAGATCATCGCCAACGCCGCCATCGCAACGCTGATCGCGATGGGCGGCGACGATGTCGATGCGCCGGTGCTGCGTCTTTCGAAACTGGTCGAACACCGCACCATTCAGGCGCCGCTGCTCAAGCACCTCAATGCCGAGAGCTAGGCCTTAGCTGTATTCTTCGTAGCCCTTGCGGGTTTTTTCCAGCGTCAGCTTGTTCGCCTCGCGCCGCGCGCGGTCTTCGTCGGCAAAGGATTTGACCACACGCTGACCCTTGGTGTCGACGCGTCCGAACTCGACGATGAGGTCGGTGCCATCGACGCCCACGCGCCAGAATTTGTTCGAAGCGCCCGCAACGAGGCGGTATTCGGTCATGCCGGTTGCGCTTGTCTCAGCATTCTCCTGATCGCTGTCCCCTGCATCGGTAGCGGCTTCCGGCGCAGCGGGTTCGGGAGAGGCAATCGGGGTGATGGTGGTGCCCGCAATCGGATCGGGATCGGCCAGCTCCCAGCTTGACCGGGCAATCTCGCGCTCGATCCGTTCGACCACCGCTGCGCGATTGCGCAGCCAGCTGGTCACCGGCACATCGACCACCCGCCAGCCAAAGGCGCGCAGGATGCCGGAGCGAAAGACGAAGCGCTCCTCGATGGCTTCGGGCGACGTCGTCTCGCGGTCGAGCAACACGGCAAGCGCGTAGCCCCCGCCATCCGGATCGACGATCGCGAGGTCACAGCGGAAGCTTGCGCCGCCGACATGCTCGTGCACCTCATGCCCCTTCGCGCGGAGGGCTGCGGCAATCGCGCTTCGCACCGGATCGTTCGGCAATTCGGCATCGAAGGTGCGCGCCGCATCGGGGTTGAGCGTCGCCAGCACAGCCTGCGCGTTGTCATGCGCGCCGTCCGATTGCGCCTCGGCGAAGGCGAGGAAGCTGCGAAGCGCGCGCGCGCCGTCATTGTGGATGTTGGTGATCGCCTCGGGCGCGATGGTGGAGACGATTGCCATATGCCGTTTCGCGCGGCTGAAGATCACGTTGAGCCGCTTTTCCCCGCCGCGCTGGTTGATGGGCCCGAAATTCATCACCATCCGGCCATTGGGGCCCGGCGCGTAGCACACGCTCATCAGGATAATGTCGCGCTCATCGCCTTGCACATTTTCAAGGTTCTTGACGAAGAGGCCGGTATATTGCCCATCATCCTCGCGCTCTACCTCGCGCGTGAGCGCGGCGGCGAAAGGTTCGTCCTCTGCTGCCAGCTTCTCAAGCGCGTCCTCGATCTCAGATTGCTGCGCTTCGGAGAAGGCGACGATGCCAATGGTCTGCCCCGTCTCGCGCATCAAAAGCTCGCGCACGAGCCCTGCGATATAGCGCGCTTCGGGCAGGTTGGCGCGGCGGTCGTAAACGCCGTCCTCGATCCGGTGCGCGGTGATCGGCGCGGCCAGCAGACGGTCGACGCCGGTGCCCCACGCGCCCTCGTCCTCGGAATTGACCGGGCCGCCCGCAGCGTCACGCTTATGCAGTGAGCGGTCGGGAATGGTGACAAGCTCGCCCGCATAGAAGGCCGCGTTCGAAAAGCTGATAAGCGCTTCGAACCGGCTGCGATAATGCCATGCAAGCAAGGTCGCAGGCAGGTTGCGCGCAGCCTGGCTGAGCAAGCTGTCGGCATCGAGCACGATGGCGATCCGCTCCCCGTCTTCCTCGGCGAGGATCTCCATGTCCTCGTCATTTTGCGAGGTCGCAAAGAAGCTGGTCGGCGGCAGCTGCATTTCGTCGCCAACGATCACCACCTGACGCGAACGGCACAGCGCGGGCACGGCGTCCTCGGTCGGGACCTGGCTCGCCTCGTCGAAGATGACGACATCGAACAGGTCAGGTTCGAGCGGCAGCGTGTCGGACACCGAAAGCGGGCTCATCAGCCAGACGGGTTTCAAATCATTGACCACCCGGCCCGTATCGCCGCTCGCCATCTCGCGGATCGATTTATAACGCATGGTCTTGCCGAACTCATGCTCAAGCTCGCGCCGACCATTGGCGTAGACCTTCTTGAACGCGCGGCCATCATTGTCGAGCTGTGTGACCGAGGTTTCGGACAGCTTCACATTGTCGCGGAACTGTCGGTGAAGCGTCGCGCGGATCGCAGCCGAGTTCTGATCGCGCAACACCTCGCGCGCAGCCGCAGCACGGCGCGTCGTCGCGATGATGCGGTCGATATCGAAGCGGCGGATTTCCGGATTGCTGCGCTCTTTTTGCGCGATAGCCTCATCGACGATGAGCGCTTCAATCCCGCCCAGCGGCAGGGGCAAATGGGTGAGCGCGCGCGCAACCGGCTCGGGCGCGCTGTGCAGCTCGGTCAGGTGCGGCAGGCAATCGGGCAGATCGTCGAGATTCTCGCGCAGATCGCGCAGCAATTCGGCCAGCTCATCAAGAGTGATATCGCTCAATGCGCCGAACGTATTGGTGACCGTGTCGCTGAAAGATCGCATCGCAGCGCCAGCCTGCGCCATGCGGGCGAGCGCCTGCCCGCCATTGGGCGTGGAGGCTAGCGCGAGCAGCTTTTCCACGGCCTTTGACGGCGTGCCCTCAAGTATCGTGTTTCGAAATGCGAGCAATCCGGCAAGGTCATTGGTGCCAAGACGCTCTTCGATCATCTTGCGGGCGCCTGCCAGTTCATCGCGCGCGCCATGGAGCTGCGACAGCGTCTCAAGCACGGCGGTAATCTTCGGCTTCACGGCATGCGAGGCAAAGTCATAACGCGACGCGACAGTCGCCTTGAGCGAGCGCCACTCGCCGCTGAAAAAGGCGAAGAGCGATCCTTCCTTCGAGCGAGCCAGATCCAGCGCGGCGGCGGTATCGGCGGGGTCCAGCGGGTCGCTCCACCCGCTTGCATTCTTTGCGGCTTCGGCTTGCGCTGCTTCGAGCGAGGCAATGCGGGCGACATCGGCCTTGAGCGCCTTGGTATCTTCCGAAAGCGGGTCAAGAAGGCGCGGAGAATTGGCGAGCCCGGTCGCAGCCAGTTTCTCGGCCAGCGCGGCGATCTCTCCTGCTTCGGCAAACATCGTGCCCCCCGACAGCGGAATGTCGGCATCCTCGAACAGGGGATCGAGCCGCTCAAGCTGGGCTTCGGCGGTATCGATAGCCGCCTCTATCGCGGCATAGGGCCGATCCTGCCGCAGGATGTCTGCGCGCAACCGGGCGAAGGGGTGGGTCGCGATTTGCGAGACGCCAACCAGTTCGTGCATGGCGCGTGTTACGCGCTCGATCATGGTGCGGTTGGCGTCCCATTGCGCCAGACCGGGCAGGCTTTCACGCGTTGCAGCCCCGATCGACGCATCAGGCCCCGGCAACCCCGCCGCGCGGCGCACGAGGTCGCGCAAGGATGCGCCGTTGCCGTCATCGGCAGCGCCCACCACCGCTTCGAACGAGGCAATCTGCTGCAAATGTTCGTTCAGTGCCGCGACCGTCTGGGCACGCGCAGCGCGAGCATCTTCGAGCTGGTCCGAGGTCCGCCCCCAGCGCTCATAGTGATCGCGAAGGTCGGCGATGAAGTCCTTCTTGTCGTCCTGCGCATCGTGAATGATCGTCGCCAGCCCATCGAGCCCCGCCTGACCCAGACGGTGATACACCACGTCGAGCGCGGCGCGCTTTTCGCATACGAACAGCACGCGTTTTCCCCGACCCGCATAGTCGGCGATCAGGTTGGTAATGGTCTGCGACTTGCCGGTGCCTGGCGGTCCTTGAATGATGTAGCTGCGCCCGGTGCGGGCAAAGGCGACCGCCTGTTCCTGCGTCGCATCGCTCGGCACGACGCTCCACTGTTGCTCAGGCGGGATCGGCGGCGGCGCATCCTCGACGAAAGGGCGCGGTTCGATGGAGAAAACCTGATCGAAACCCGGCTGCGTTCCGGGGTCATCGATGAGCGCGTTGTAATCGCGCACCAGCGACATCTTCTTGTAATTGAAGTTCGCCAGTGTCACTCCGGTTAAGTCTATCGACCACGAGAATTTGTGCCCCTCGCCGTTTGCCTTGCCGTAGGACAGCGCCTCGGTTTCGGCGACCATCAACTCGCGCTTGGCCTGATAGCCGCCGCCGGCCGCCATGCGTTGCGGGAGAGCATCGGGCTTCACGAACTTCTCGAACAGGGCAAGGCCAAGCGGGCGATAATCGTCGCGCGAATAGTTGAAGTCGGCCTTTGCGCTAATCGTTTCCTTGCGGCCCGAGCGGCGACGGTTGAACTTGTTCACCCGAGCGACCGCGCGCTGCATGATCAGGCGGATTTCGGGCCGTTCCTGCAATTCCAGACGCACGCCCGGCTCGCTTTCGTGGATCTGCGTGCGGATCGCCTCGTGCACTGCCTCAATAGGCGTTTCGGCAAGGTCGACGCTTTCAGGCAGGTCGATATCGTAAAGTTGGCGGAGCATGTGGCGCAGCGCGGGGTTGAATTCGGCCACGCTGTCCTGGCAGGTCATGACATATTGATCGCGCACACCCTTGCGTTTCTTCACCTCTACGGGAAGCCACAGCAGCGGCGAGCTGATCCGATCCTCCGGCGCTTCCTTGAGGTTGTGCCAGTGCAGGAAAGCGACCGTCAGGCGCAGGCTGGAAAATCCGTATTCGTTCCGGTTGCGGCGGTTTTCCTGAATGATGCGGTCAAGCTGCGAGGGGATTTGCGGCTGATCTTCGAACCGCAGCCAGCGATTGAGCGGTACGGATTTCCCGCCCAGCACGTCCTGCGTGAACTTGCCCTTCCACGTGCACAGCGAGTCCGCCCGCACGCTCTCGATCCGCATCACCATCGGCATGCTCGCCTCGGTCAGGTTGATCGAGCTTTGCGTGGCGCGAAAGTGGATCAGCCGGTTGCGGCGCGAGAGGTCGAACAACCGGTCGCGCAGGTGCGAGAGCACCGCCGCGCGGCGTCCGGGCACGCCTTGCGCCTCTGCCATGACGCGCTCGACCTCGATGCCGGTGGGCTGGTCGCGCCACGTGTCGAGCCGTCGTGCAAGCTCGGCGACATCGGTTGCGCGTGAATGGCGGTTGAGCTCGGTCGCCTCGAGAATGAGCGAGGCGATGACCGGGTGAAGGCGCGGCGCGATGGCGAACAGGTTGTCGCGGTTCATTGAGAACCTCTTCAGGTCCTCGAACTCGCGCGGGTCGATCCCGCAGGCAAGCGAGGCCATGACCATGCCCAGCTGAAAGACGTCGGTGATCTCGTCATGGTGGCCAAGCTCGATTTCCCAGCTGCGAAGCCCTGTGATGTAAGACGGCGCCTTGAGCTCGATCTCTTCCCCGTCGAGCACCGAGAGATCGTCGATCTTCGTCCCGCGCTCCTCGTCCTGTGTGACGCGGTAATTGCCCACCAGCTTGAGCGCGCTGGAAACCTGCGGCTGAATATCGTGAATCGCCTTGAGATTGCTGCTCGGCGCTTCGCCCGCCGTATCGGCAAGCGCCAGCTGGCCGTCCTCAAGCTCAATCACGCTGTCGAGCGCAATCCGCGCGACCAGCCCCTGTTCGTGAAGCTGTGCGATCTGTCGCATCAGGCCGAGCATCGCGTGAACGATATCGTCCTGCGACAGCACGCGCGCATCTTCGAGGACTGCGCCCAGCAGCCGCGTCGGCGCTGCCTGTTCCAAAGTCTCGCTCATGCTGCCCTCGCCGCCTGCGCGACCAGCTTGTCGCTGCGCGTCTTGGTCCATTTGAGATCGCGCCGCAGCGCTCCGGTCAGTCGTTCGGTTGCGCCGATCTCGGCGGCGATCTTCGCTCCTGCCAGCATCACCGTGTCGGTGGCGTCAGGATCGGCCATTGCAATGTCGAAGGTGAGCGCAACGAAATAGTCCCGCGTCGCATCGTCGATCCGCTCGACACCGATCTCCGTAAGATCGAGCGGGTCTTCCTCTACCTTGCCGAAATCGGGGAAATAGGCGCGCAGCTGGGTGGTGATTTCCTCTCCCGCATCTTCGATATCGACCATCAGCCGAACGAGAAAGGCGCGGGTCATCCGGGTCAGCTTGCTCTGCCCCAGCAGGTCAAGCGCCTCGATGGAAAGAGGCCCGTGCAGCTGCCGTTCCAGCCACGGCTCCATCTCGGGATCGCCTGTCCACCAAAGCTGGAGCGCGCGCGCCCTGACATAGGCTTCGGGATGAGAGAGCCCCTGCGACTTTCTGCCGCGCGTTTCGACCTCCTGCGCCTGTCGCAGATAGGCTTCGGGATCGACATTGGTGAGGCCGGTCATCACCTTGACCAACACCGCCACCGAAGGCTCGAACGCGCCCGCCGCAATCGCAGCGCCGCGATCGGCGAACAGTTCGGTATGAAGGCTCAGCAGCCGCGCCGTCTCGCGATGAGAGGGCTTGGCGTCGGGATATGCCAAAGCGTGATCGAACACGCGGTTTGCGCGGTAATGCTCCCCCTCGCCAATCGACCAGAGCAGGTAATGCGACAATTCGTGGCCCAGCAGCGCAAGCAGTTCCGCCTCGTTCAGCTTTTCCAGAATTGGGCCAAAGAAGATCATATGGATCTCGCCCGGCGTATAGACGAGGCTGGCATTCATCGTGCCATCGTTCGCCTGATAGAGCGTCACGGGCGCATCGATCCCGAGCCGCTCCATCGCGGTATGGCACGCCTTGAACACTGCGGGATGGCCGGCAGGTTCCAGCCGGTACGTATCGCGCAGCATCGCGTCTCGCGTCTCGTCAAATTCCCTGGTCTGAGCCTCGGACGAGGACCATTCCCACGCGTGAGGTTCTTCGCGCTTCAGATGCGCGATCACATCGTCATGATATCGAAAAGGCGCGAGCGAACGCTCTTTCGCAGACACTTCCATTCCCCGACCCCAAGGTAACCGTCTCAAACAGCTAGCTTATAAATTGAAGAGCTTAAAGTCAGGTATGCGCCCTGCACGATTAGGACTCTGCAAAGTCAGCGTTGCACGGCGTGGCGATCTGGAGCGGCGCTACGAAAAATGCCCCCGCAATCACGAGGACAGCGGGGGCTCAGTTCGGGGGGGCATCGCGGGTCATTGAACGATGCAATCACTAATATGCGCCGAACGCCAAAAGGTTGCATTGGAACGAAAATTTTCTGAAATCGCGGCTGCGATGGCCTTTCTGAAGGGCTCAACCGGCGCGAACAGAGGGAGAGCAGTCACACGCTTTCGACGCTGAAGCCGAGCGCGCAGCTTTCGGGTCTCGGGATCGGAAAGTCATATGCTGAAAGACGTGGTGCCGCTTACGTGACTCGAACACGTGACCCCATCATTACGAATGATGTGCTCTACCAACTGAGCTAAAGCGGCACATTCTCATTGCTGAGAAGGTGGAGGCCCGAGCCGGAATCGAACCGGCGTGCAAGGATTTGCAGTCCTCTGCGTAACCACTCCGCCATCGGGCCGAGCCGCCTCTTTCAAGGCGGAAGCGGCGCACTAACGATTCGGCGCGCGAAAGGCAATGCACTCATTCGCTTCAGGCGCGCAATTCTGCATCTGATGGAGATGACGCAACGTCAGTCTGGACCCGCGCGTTCGCTTTGGGCACATGGGCGCACATGACCATTGCCAGCCTTCTTGAACCCATCACCGGCAAGCCCGGCCCCGCCCGGCTCGAACATGCCGGCGACTGGATGCAGGGGCGCACGCTGTATGGCGGCGCGTCCGCTCTGGTCGCCTATACGGCTGCCATTCGCGCTTTTCCCGATCTGCCTCCCCTACGCGGGGCGCAGGTTGCCTTTGTGGCTCCGGTCGGCGAGGAGATCGAGCTTTCTGCCGAAATCGTTCGCCAGGGGCGCAATGTCACTCAGGTGCGAAGCGAGATCCGCAATGACAAAGGCGTCGCTCTCACGGCGTTCTGGCTGTTTGCTGAGGGCCGCGATGCCAACGCGCAGCGTCCGGCTGATGCGCCGGAGAACTGGCCCGGCCCGCCCGAGGAGGCAGCGCAGGCGATGAAGGGTCAGGGCCCCTCATTCATCCAGAACAATTTCGAAATTCGTTTTGGACAGGCCAAGGGCGAGGATCATGGGGCGACTGTCCGGCGCTGGGCGCGGCTGACCGAAGATCACGATCTCGATCCGGTGAGCAAGCTGGTTTTGATGGGCGATGTCATGCCACCTGGCGCGATGCGGATTATGCAGCGCATGGGACCGATCAGCTCGATCAACTGGTCATTCAATGTCCTCGACCCGGAAACGCGCTCGAAAGACGGATGGTATCTCGCCGAGAATGCGAGCCAGCACGCCGATAGCGGCTATTCCTCGGAACGCTTGAGGATGTGGGACGCCGAGGGCAGCCAGGTGCTTGACGGCCTTCAATGCGTAGCGGTGTTCGGGTAAGCGCGCTTACTCCACGTCGCTGAAATCGGGCTTGCGCTTTTGCAGCGCGGCCATGACCGCTTCGATCTGGTTTGGACCGCGCATGATCGCGTGCTGCTCGACACTTTCTTCCATCAGGATTTCGTCGGTGTCCGCTTCCTGCATTACAGCGTGAAGCCGCTTGGCTGCGCGGATCGCGTGCGGGTTGCGATTGGCGATTTCAGTCGCGATCTCGGTCGCGCGGCGGTGCGGATCGTTTTCGACAAAGGTCGCAAGGCCCAGCGTGTGCGCCTCTGCGCCGTTGAATTCACGATTGGTATAGACCAGCTCGCGCAGCACATCATCGCGCACAAGGCCGCGCCACAGGGTATAGCCGCCCATGTCGGGCACAAGGCCCCATTTCAGTTCCATGATCGCCATGCGCGTATCTGGGTGAGCGACGCGGATATCAGCGCCGCTTGCGATCTGCAGCCCGCCTCCAAAGCACACGCCATGAAGCGCGGCGATGACCGGAACGGGCACCTTGCGCCAGACCATCGCGGCATATTGCGGACGGTTGGAGTTGCCGTTCGTCCGCTCGAGAAGCGTGGGCTCGTTCTCATCGGGAGCCTGCGAAAAACGTGACGTATCAAGGCCTGCGCAAAAGGCGCGCCCCTCGCCGGAAAGGACGACCGCGCGAACGCCCTTGGCCTTGGTAAGATATTCGCCTGCCTCGATGATTGCGGCGAACATTTTAGGGTCGAGCGCATTCATCTTGTCGGGGCGGGTCAAGCGGACCTGAGCCACGCCATCCGAGCTGATTTCGATCGACACGCGATCGTTCTCCGGCTTGGTCGGCGCGTTGGTCTGGACTTGGTTATCGGCCTCGATTTGCGACATCGTGATCCCTTACATCTGTCTTGATAAGTGTCGGCTGAAGGTGGAGCAACGCACGCGCGCTGTCCACCCGAAACGGGATGAGCCGCCTCGCTTCAGGCGTGGTTTTCGCGCCTGAAGGTTTCCGGTGTCGCAGGGCAATCGAGGTAGTAGCCACCCTCTGGATGGGTCGCGAGAAGTCCGCCCAGTTCGACAGCGAGGAGCTTGCCCCTCACCCGCGCAACATGGACTGCTACGCTGTTGGTGGAGGGCTCGAAATTGAGCCGCCACACCTCGGCGAGCAACTGGCGCTTTGTCACGGGTTCGCCCGGCGTATCAGCCAGTCGCCACACCAGCTCGAACTCGCGGGGGTGAAAGCCGAGCCAGCGATCATCAACCCGCCCGTCGCGATGAATCAGGTCAAGTGTGAGGTCGCCCACCTCGCGAAATCGCGGGATGAGCAGGTCGCTGTCCGGAAACCGGCGCCTTGCGGCGGAATTCTTCATAATTGTCCCCCTGCGCGCATCGAATAGACCGCGCCTGTCGTAAAAATAAGGTGATCGAGCAGCTCGATATCGAGCATTTGTGCGATGGCTTTGAGCTTCCGGGTCGCCTCGATATCATAAGCGCTGGGTCTACAGAGCCCTGACGGATGGTTGTGAGCGAGGATGATCCCGTGCGCATCGACACTCAAAGCGGCCTGAAAAAGCTCGCGAATGCGCATCGAAAGGCTTCCCGCTGCGCCGTTGCCGATCGGCGTATCTCCGAGATAGGAGCGTGCATTGTCGACGAACAGGGCGTGCATCCGCTCGCATGATCCCGACGGACCCACGACCATGGCCCGCAGCAATTCGACAAGCTCGCGCTGCTGCCTGGCAAACGTTGCCCGTCGCTGTTCGGGCAGTTTGAACACCTGCTGGATCATTTAAGCTCATCCCGCCAGGATGCATTACCGGAAAACAGCTGTTGCCGAGCCGCGCCGGGACCGGCGACGCTTATGTTCGAGGGGGCCTGACCGCGCCAAAGCCGCCAGGAACGATAATCGCCATAAATGCGCGTGCGGCGGATATGCCGTCCCACACCTATCGCGAGGAACAGAAGCTGGAACCAGCCGGGAACCAGCACCATCGTTGCATAAGCGATCGGGGCGATGATCTCGCTCATCCCCCTTGCAAGATGAGCGGTCATGGCAAGAACCTGCATCCCTGCGATGAACAAAGGGTAGTTTCGATTGGCGTAGAGCGCCACGACAACCAAAACTATACCCGCAACCACATCGGTTGCCGCAGCGAATGTATCTACGCCGAGCAGCTGGACTCCACTCCCCGTGGCCCTCTCGTACAACCAGCCGGCAGCTTCGAAAAACACAAGCCACGTTACGGCCACGATGCGTTCCGGCGCGGCACCCCAGATGAGCGCCGCGCCGCAAACGAAGAATGCCAGTACGTTCTGGATCAGGCCGCGGCTGTCACCATCAAGTACGAGTTCGAGCATTGCGGCGTTCCAGTTCAGGCTTCGACCGGGACCTTGAGGTCTGCCGTATCGTCGAGACGCGCGGTCGCTTCCTTCGGAATGACCGTATCGACGCCGTTTTCGCCGCCCATCTTTTCGCGGCCGATCTTGCTCAATTCATCATGGACGCGCAGCAGCGTGGTCGACATTGCTAGCGCCTGGCTTTCGGCCTGATTGAGGCGCATCAGAGCGCGCTGGCCATCGGCGACTTCGACTTCAGGGTTCTGGCGAGCGGCAAGCATGGCTTGTTTGAGGCGGGCGCAGGCGATCATGGATTCATCGGCAAGGGCTTCGGCTTCGCGGATAAGCTTGCGGATATTGTGAGCGTCGTTGAGGATGCGATCGGACATGGGAGGATCTCCAAACAGGCCCCTGTGCTCGTCAGGAAAACCCTCGTTCATCGACCGGGACGGTCGCACGTCCTTCCAACGCATCGCTAAGCGTCACCGCTGCGGTGACAGTGAGAACCACAGCAGCCAGAAAGCCGAATGCGATACCCACGATTGCTGCGAGGCGATAAAGGACAGCGTGTTCGCCGTCGAGCGCCCGGGCAACAACCCTTGGTTCGCCAGGTCGCAGCCAGGGCGCCTGTTGTTCCAGCGGGAGAACGTCGCTCATCACGAGTTCGCCCGGGTCGTTGCCAGGAGAGATATCGACGATCAGTCCCGGATTGGGGACCTGATTATTTTTGTATGCAGGTTCACTATAGGGGTTCTGATTCGATGCAACCCGTTCAGTTTCCTCGGCTTTTTCTTCCGAAGGCGCGTCTTCTGAATTGGGATCTTCAGCATTGTCGGCCCGATAACACTCGACCAGATCGCCAAGACTTTCCGCTTCGTAGATGTCCTTAAGTGCACGGATATGCTGATTGATTCGAGTTTCCGAGACGCCCAGTTCCTGCGCGATAACCTTGATCGAGGCACGCCTGTCGATCATTTCCATAACCGCACGCTGCCGCTCGGTAAGCGGCCGAGCTTCTGGGCTAGGCATGGGAGGCTCCACCTGTTTATTCATCGGGTACTCGCTAAGACAACAGACTGCTTTGCTTGTTAGTTCCGCCCCTTACACATCAACTGACCAAGCGTTTGATAGATCGGATCAAGCGGCTGAGCTATTGACCCCAACCGACGAGAGATATCGCTTAATATTACGGGCTGCCTGTCTCAGCCGCTGTTCGTTTTCGACCATGGCGATGCGGACATAACCCTCGCCTTCTTCCCCATATCCAACGCCGGGGGCGACAGCCACTTGTGCCTCGGTCAACAATTGCTTCGAGAATTCAAGGCTTCCCATCTCTTTCAATGCCGGTGGCAAAGGCGCCCATGCAAACATTGATGCCGCCGGAGTGGGGATATCCCAACCCGCGCGGCCGAACGCCTCGACCATCACGTCGCGGCGTTTACGATACAGGTCGCGGTTGCTTTCGACAATGTCCTGCGGCCCGTTGAGTGCAGCGCATGCCGCCGCCTGTATCGGCGTGAAAGCGCCGTAATCGAGATAAGACTTAACCCGGGTCAGCGCGGCGATTAGTTGCCTGTTTCCTACCGCAAATCCCATGCGCCAGCCGGCCATCGAGTATGTTTTGCTCATGCTCGTGAACTCGACCGCGACGTCTTTTGCCCCGTCAACCTGCATGATCGAAGGCGTCGGCACTCCGTCATAATAGAGTTCGGAATAGGCAAGATCGGACAAGACCCAGACCTGATTCTCTTTAGCCCAGGCGACCAGCCGCTCGTAAAAGGCGAGGTCGACCACCTCGGCGGTGGGGTTGGAGGGATAGCTCACCACCAGAACGCTGGGCCGTGGCACGGTAAAGTTCATCGCGCTTTCGAGCGAACGCCAATAATCCTCGTCAGGCGTCGTCGGAATCGATCGGATCGTGGCGCCTGCAATGATGAAACCGAATGTGTGGATCGGGTAGGACGGGTTAGGCGCCAGAACGACATCGCCCGGAGCCGTAATGGCGTTGGCAAGGCTTCCCAGACCCTCCTTCGATCCCATCGTCACGACGACTTCGTTTTCGGGATCGAGGTCCACTCCGAAGCGGCGAGCATAATAGTTCGCCTGAGCGCGCCTGAGCCCCGGAATACCCTTGGATTGCGAATAGCCATGCGCATCGGGTTTCATCGCGACTTCGCACAGCTTGTCGATCACATGCTGAGGAGGCGGCTGGTCGGGGTTGCCCATGCCAAGGTCGATGATGTCCTGACCCGCCTGGCGCGCCGCGTGCCTCATCGCGTTTACTTCTGCGATGACATAAGGCGGCAGCCGCTTCATGCGGTAGAATTGTTCGTCCATCTCGTGCCCTTGGCTGGTGCAACCTGAAGTGCCCAATTGACGCGTCAATGCGACCATCGGGTTACACAATCCTAAGGCATTAGCTATCGAAGTGAAGAGCCGTTTGGGCTAGATATTGAAATCTCGACGAATGCAGACCGGATTGCCACACAGCTTACGCCGTGATGAGGCAAGGGGCCGGGACTTAGCGAAACGTCACAAGGATGGCTGACACCGATGGCTGACAAGGACGACAATTCCTCAGGCGCTGATGCGACGATGGACGCAATGGCGCCGTTTGGTGCGCTGTTCGACATGCAGGGCAAAGCGATGCAGGGCCTTTTTGCGAAATCTTTTCCGGGCCTTGGCCAGCCGGGTGAAGGTGTCACCGGCAACCTCGCCGACCTGATGCCAAAGAATGTCGGCAATGCAGAGCTTGGCGAGTGGGCACGTGCTGGGGCGGAACTGCAGCAGATGTGGCTGGAATTCGTGGCGAGCCAGGCGCAATCGGCGATGAACCGCGCGGCTGATCCGAAGAACATTTTCGATCCGGGCCAATGGCTGATGGTCGCGCAGAGCATGGCCAGGCAATTGCCCAAGTCCGCGGTGGAGGCGCCCGCCAAGCTTGCGCAGGAATCGCTAGAGCTGTGGCAGGGCGTGCTCGGCAATATGACCGGCACCCTGATCGGCGGCGCAAATTCGCCCGATGCCGCTCAAGCTGATCTTCCCCGCAAGGACCGCCGGTTTGCCGATCCCGCGTGGCGCCAGCTTCCCGCCTTTGCGCTGCTTCACCAGACCTATCTCATGCTGGCCGAATACTTCCAGCAGGCCGCCGCCTCGATTGACGGGCTCGACAAGGAAAAGAAGCAGCAGCTGGTCTTTGCGGTCGAAGCGTTGAGCGAGGCTCTCAGTCCTGCAAATTTCCTGCTGACCAACCCGGTGGTGATGAAGCGCACGGTCGAGACCAAGGGGCAGAACCTTGTGCGCGGGATGCGCCACCTTATAACCGACCTCAAGCGCGGACAGCTCACGCACACTGACCCCAATGCCTTTACACTGGGCAAGAACCTCGCCGCATCGCCGGGCAAGGTCGTTCACGAGACGCCGCTCTACCAGCTGATCCAGTATTCGCCCTCTACCAAGGACGTGTACAAAGTGCCGCTGGTCATCTTCCCGCCATGGATCAACCGATTCTACATTCTCGACCTGACCCCGCAGAAGAGCTTCATCAAATGGGCGGTCGACCAGGGCATTACCGTCTTCGTCGCCAGCTGGAAGTCAGCGGACGAGAGCATGGCCGATATCGTCTGGGACGATTACATCCGCGCACAGATCGAAGCGATCGACACCATTCGCGACCGGCTCAAAGTACCATCGGTTCATGCGATCGGATATTGTGTCGCAGGTACGACGCTGGCCGCGACGCTCGCCGTTCTCGCACGCCGGGGTGAAGCGGACAGGGTGAAGAGCGCGACGTTCTTCACCGCGCAGGTCGATTTCGAACGCGCTGGCGAT
The DNA here is from genome assembly GCF_003264115.1 of Erythrobacter sp. KY5. NCBI lineage: Bacteria > Pseudomonadati > Pseudomonadota > Alphaproteobacteria > Sphingomonadales > Erythrobacteraceae > Erythrobacter > Erythrobacter sp. KY5. The sequence continues at coordinate 3,234,719 of NZ_CP021912.1, forward strand.
CTCAAGTCCTTCATCGACGATGCACAGCTCGACATGATCGGCAATCTGTCGAGCGAGGGGTATCTCGACGGGCGCTATCTCGCCGCGACCTTCAATGCGCTGCGCGGCAAGGATCTGATCTGGAACTATGTCGTCAACAATTACCTGTTGGGAGAGGACTATCCGGCCTTCGACCTGCTTCACTGGAATGGCGACGTAACCAATCTGCCGTCCAAATGGCACTCCGATTACCTCCGCGATCTTTACCGCGACAACAAGCTTGTCGTGCCTGACGCTCTTTCAGGAGACGGGACGCCGATTGACCTCACTCAGGTCGAGACGCCTTCCTACGTGCAAGCGGGGCGCGAGGATCACATTGCGCCAGCCGAAAGCGTGTGGCGCATCACCAACCACTTCAAGGGGCCGCTTCAGTTCGTGCTGGCCGGATCGGGCCATATTGCCGGTGTCGTCAACCCGCCGGCTGCGGGCAAGTACCAATACTGGCTCGGCGACAGCAAGGCATCCTCGCTCAAGGAATTCGTCGAAGGCTCTGAAGAGCACAAGGGCAGCTGGTGGCCGCACTGGCTCGAATGGCTGGATGCTCAGGCCCCCGATCGCGTTCCCGCAGCCGGCAAGCGCAAGCCAGGCGGGCGCGGCGATACGGTGATCGAGGACGCTCCTGGCCGCTATGTAAAGTCACGCTGAGCGCATTTTTTTCGCGCCCCAATTGCGGGTGAGAGGCGAAAAGCCTAAATAAATCATAGCCATCGGCATTTTTGTGCACTGCACAAAAAATCCTTGACTTCGCAGTTGCAATGCCTATTTTGTGCACTGCAACACGAAACGAGGTTTTTATGGCCGACGCCGCTAACAAATCGAAGATCGATGCCGCTGCTGAAAAGGCATATGCCGAAGCAGCTGCAAAGAAGACTGCAAGCGCTGACAAGGTCGCAGAAGCAGTCGAAGCCGATGCACCCAAGCCCGCGCCCAAGGTAGAGGCGGTCAAGAAGGCCGTCGCCGCCAAAAAGGCACCGGCACGCAAGGCTCCTGCCAAGAAGGCACCTGCTCGCACGTCCGCCGCTAAGAAGACGGTCGCTGCGAAAAAGGCACCTGCTCGCAAGACTGCTGCCAAGAAGCCGGTCGCAAAGAAGACCGCTCCCAAGGCCGCAGCAAAGACCTCGACCACCAATCCCGTTATCAAACTCAAGGACACCATCATGGCAACTGCTGAAAAGAACGACATCACCGCCCAGGCCAAGGAAATGGCTGCTGACGTACAGACCCGCGTGAAGGGTGCCTATGCCAAGGCAACCGAGATCGCTTCGGAAGCTGGCGAATTCAGCAAGGCAAACGTTGAAGCTGTCGTGGAAAGCGGCAAGATCTTCTTCGCCGGCGCACAGGAAATCGTGAAGTCGGACGTCGAAACCGGCAAGACCGTTGTCGAAACCGTCACCGAAGACGCCAAGAAGATGGCTTCGGTCAAGTCGCCGACCGAGCTCTTCGAACTTCAGGGCGAACTCGCACGTCGCAACTTCGACGCTGCCGTTTCGTTCGGCTCGAAGCGCACCGAAGCTCTCGTGAAGCTCTACAACGACGCGTTCGCTCCGATTTCGAACCGCGTGAGCGTTGCTACCGAGCGTTTCAACAAGGCTGCCTAAGCCACCAAGTTTTCTGAGCCGGGCCTCTCTCCTCTCTCTCCCAACCCGGCTTATGAAAGCGCGCGAAAGCGCAGGGGCCGGACGAACCAATAGCGGTTCGTCCGGCCCTTTATTTTTGCATCGCTATGAGCGGCTTAACGCTTTGTGCAGACCGCTTGGCCGACACATCTTGCGAACCCGCAAGTGCGCGCCCATAATGTAGGACCGATGGCCGACACCCTTCCCTTTCTTGCCGACGATGACTTCGAATGCGCGCTTCGTGCAGCCTTTGGCTCTGCGCGCCTCGCTGACGATGACGAGAAGAAAGATGCCGGCAACGACGCGGACGAAGGCGATGGCCAGGTGGTCATTGCGACCAAGACCCGCACCAAGCCCAAGAAGCCGAGCCAGTACAAGGTGCTGATGCTCAATGACGATTACACGCCGATGGAATTCGTCGTGATGGTCCTGAAGCGGTTTTTCGGGATGGATTTGGAAGCGGCGACACGCGTCATGCTTCACGTTCATCAAAAGGGCGTCGGCGTGTGCGGCATCTTCCCGTATGAAGTGGCCGAGACCAAGGTTAACCAGGTCATGGACTTCGCTCGCCAGAACCAGCACCCGCTTCAGTGCACGCTCGAAAAGGCATAAACGCGTGATGGGCCATCCTGAGCCCGACACGCCCGGCCCCGGACAGGAAAGCGTCTGGGACTACCCTCGCCCGGCAATTTGCGAACCGACCACCCGCCGCATTCAGGTGCGTCACAAGGGTATCGACATCGTCGACAGCACCGCTGCTTACCGCACGCTCGAAACCTCGCACCCACCAACATATTACATTCCGCGCAAAGATATCGCGATGGACTATCTGGAGCCCAATGCGCGCCGCTCGCTGTGCGAATGGAAGGGACAGGCGCGTTATTTCGATATCGTCGCAGGGGGCGAGCGTATCGAGGCAGGCGCGTGGACCTATCCCGAACCCACGCCTGCATTCGATCCGATCCGCGACATGATCGCCTTCTATCCCGACCCGCTCGATGAATGCCTGGTCGATGGGGAGAAGATTACGCCGCAACCGGGTGGGTTCTATGGTGGCTGGATCAGCCAGTACGAGGCCGGCCCGTTCAAGGGCATTCCGGGAAGCCGGTTCTGGTAAATGTCCTGCTCACCTCCCACATGCGAGGCTTGTAAAAAAGCTTCGGCGTATTGGGGACATGACGCGGGCGCGATTTGCCGCTAGGGCGCGTGCCAAGCTAAGAGCCTCTCGGGACGCGAGGATGACCGGATAGCGACTGGACCAAACGTGCTGAACTTTCTTCCCAGTATCGACCGCTATATCTTCCGGCTCGTGATCGTGCCGATGCTGGGTGTGTTCGCGCTCGCCGCGTCGCTGCTGTTGCTCGACAAGATGCTGCGCCTGTTTGACTTTGTCGCGGTCGAAGGCGGGCCGATTGGCGTGGTCTTCAAGATGCTTGGCGCGCTGATCCCGGAATATGCGAGCCTTGCGATCCCGCTGGGCCTGCTGCTGGGTGTGTTGCTCGCCTTTCGCAAGCTCGCCACCTCTTCCGAACTCGACACGATGCGCGCGGTGGGTCTGTCCTACTGGCGGCTGCTGCGCGTGCCTTATGCGATCACGCTGGTGCTGGTCGCGGTCAACATCGCGCTCGTTTTCTACATCCAGCCGGTCAGCCGCTATTACTATGAGCAAATGGAATATGAGCTGCGTTCGGGCGCGCTGGGCGCTTCGATCAAGGTGGGCGAGTTTACCACCCTCGCCGATCGCATGGCGCTCAGGATCGAGCGGAGCGAGGACGACGGGCAGCGCCTGATCGGGATCTTTGCCCGTGTCGCCAATTCGCGCGACCAGGTGCTCTCGATCAGCGCGCGCGAAGGATCGTTCATGGCGACCACCGACGATCCCGACACGATCATCCTGCGCCTGACCGAAGGCACTATCGTACAGGACACCGGAAGCGAGACCCCCCGCGTCCTCTCCTTCAGCCGCCACGATCTGCCGATCGACCTACCCGCTATCGAAGAATTCCGCGCGCGCGGAGAGGCGAGCCGAGAGTACATATTGCCCGAACTGCTCAGAATAGGGTGGAGCGACCAAGCCGAAGAGGATGAACGCGATGCGGTGCAGGCGGCGTTCAATTATCGAACGGTCGAGGTTGTCATGATGCTGCTGATGCCATTGCTGGCGGTGGCGCTCGCCATACCGCCCAAGCGATCTACCAGCGCGTTGGGTGTGTTCGTCTCGATCATTCTCGTCGTCGCCTATCACAAGATCAACCAATACGGGGAGGACATCGCCGCTCTTGGGCGGATCGATCCGATCATCGCCTTGTGGGGGCCGTTCTGCGCTTTCGCGGCGCTGATCATCTGGATGTATTATCGAACGGCCTATGTGCCCGGCGGCCAGGCGCTTGGCGCGCTGGAGACGGTTTTCGCCAAGATTTCGAAACGCGTCGCCAAGCTGTTCAAGCGCCGCGAGCGCGCTTCGCTCAAATCCGATCATTCGGCCGAAGGCGAAGCTGCGCTGGCTCCGGCACAATAGGCGGCGGGCTCTCACACGATGCAACTCGACTTTTTCCCTTCGCGCAGCCTGACGCTTTACCTTGCGAAGATGTTCGTCGTCCGCATCCTTGCGGTGCTGGTGATGCTGGTGCTTGTCCTCATGGCGCTCGATCTGCTTGGATCGACCGGCAAGATCCTTGAACCCGAAGGCAACGGGCAGGCCGAGATCATCAAATATGCAAGCCTTCGAATACCCCAGCTGATCGCGCGGTTCCTGCCCTATTCAGTGCTGCTGGCCACGCTGATCACATTGGTGACGCTCAACCAGAACAGCGAGGTTGTCGCGATGAAAGCCGCCGGACTTTCAGCGCATCAGGTGCTTGCCCCGCTGCTTCTGACCGCGGCGGTGGTCGCGTTGATCAGCTTCGCCTTCAACGAACGTGTCGTCACCCGCGCCAATTCGACGCTCAAGGCCTGGGAGGCGGTCGAATATGGTCCGATCCCTGAACAGTCGGGCGTGCGCGCCAATGTCTATCTCACCGATGGCGACAACATCCTGACCGCGTCTTCGCTGATCGGATCGGGCGAGGATATCGAACTCGACAACGTCACCTGGTATTCGCGAGCGCCGGGCGGGATTATCAGCGAACAGATCAATGCGACCGGAGCGACCTATGCAGCCCCCGGCTGGCGTCTGGAAAATCCCAAGCGTTTCGACGTGGGCTCAGCAACGACCGAACCCATCGAAGATATAGTGGTTGGCGAAGGGCTGACGCCCGAGCAGATAGACCTGCAATCGATCGATCCCGATGCGCAAAGCTTCTGGGAGCTTTCGGAAACCATCGACGCCTATGAGGCTGCCGGTCGCCGCACGTCCGAAATGCGCGCCAAGTGGTGGCACCGATTGTCCGGCCCGCTGTCCGCCTTGCTTATGCCGCTGCTTGGATCGGTAGCGGCCTTTGGCCTAGCGCGTTCAGGCCAGCTATTCGTGCGCGCGGTGATCGGCATGGCGCTGGGCTTTGCCTACTTTGTGGTCGACAACGCCGCCCTCGCGATGGGCAGCTTTGGCGGGTACCCGCCGTTCCTTGCCGCGTGGGCGCCGTTCTTCCTGTTCCTGCTGGTGGGTGAGACGGTCCTCATTCGAACCGAGGAATGAGCCGGGCCGATTGGTCGCTGCGCCTCGCACGGCCAGCCGATGCCGAGCACATGCCAGCCATTGAGGCAGCGGCCGGACAGCTGTTTCGCACGGTCGACGGACTGGCGGGCCTCGCGGGTGAACACACTCTCCCGATAGACAGGCTCCAGCGCTACATCCGCAAGGGACACTGCCTTGTGGTGCATGTAGGTGATGAGATGGTCGGGTTCCTCGTGAACGAACCCTTCAACCGCGAGCTGCACATCTGGGAGGTCGACGTTCATCCCGATCAGCAAGGTCAGGGGATCGGCGCGGGGTTGATGCGCGCCTGCATGGTCGATGCGCGCAATTCAGGCTTTCGCGCCCTTACGCTCACCACCTTTCGTGACGTTGCCTGGAATGCGCCTTTCTACGAAAAGCTTGGCTTTGAGGAGGTCACCGCGCTCGATGCTCACCCGCGCCTTGCCGGCGAGCTCGCGCTCGAAGCCGATCATGGCCTGCCTGCTGACAGGCGCTGCGCGATGATTTGTTTCCTCGACTGAGCGCGCTGCGCTATACTGGCGCAGAATTCAGGAGGACCCCCAATGCGTTACGCTTCCCTTGCCGCAATGGCAGCAATTCCGATCCTGTTGGCCGCATGTCAGAACGAGGCCGAGGAAACTCCCGATATCGAGGAGGCTATCCCTATGGATGAAACCGATGACAGCGCCGATGCGCCGGATGGCGAGGACATGACCGGCGGCGCCGACGCGGCAGACGATGATGCTAATCCGCCTCCAACCATGGAAAGCGGCTCGAACGAAGATCCGAGCATTTATGGCGGCGAGGACGAAGGTTCATCCGGGCCTCCAGGCTCAAAACTGCAACTGGCGGACCCGGTCGAGTAAACCCTAGCGCGGCATCATCGTGCTGCGCGCAATGCGCGAGACCAGGTTGCCCATGCCGGGATGGTTCGCGCCTTCGTAGGTCGAGCCGACGCCAAGCTCACGGGCAAGTCGGCGGTGCGCCTCGGGCAGGTCGTGATAGGGCATCGAGGGCATAAGATGGTGCAGCGCGTGATAGCGCAGGCCAACCGGTGCCCAGATTTCCGCCACCAGTCCGGGCGGCGGAACGTTAACGCTGTCGAGGAACTGCGCGGTGACCGTCATTGGCTCGCCCTCGTTCTCCCAGAGATGCGCGACCAGCGTGCGAAGCTGGTTCAGCAGCGCGGTGAAGGAGAATATCGCAAGCGCCACCAAAAGCGGCTTCCATCCGATGACGAAAGTGCTCGCAATCAGCGTGATCGCCCAGATGCTCGCTCCAGCTTCCTGCCAGCGCACCCGCTTTGCGAAATCGCCGGTCGGTGCCTTGCGGCGGAAATCGGGATTGATCGCGAGGGCCGAAACGCGCCCCCATGTCCAATTGCGCACGGCAGGGAAAATCGCCCCCAGCGGCACGAGAATGGCCGAGCGGATGATCAGAGCAATCGGCGCAAGCAGTGCAACGATCACGAATGCAGGCAGGCTCCACGGCTTCATCAGCGCGAGCGGCAGGTATTCGGGATCCTCGACAGTACCGTATTGCGTGCGTTTGTGATGGATCACGTGCACGCCTTCATACATGAAGCTGGGTGTCAGCATCGGTATGCCGACAAGCAGGTTCCACCCGAGCCGGAAGCCCGGCAGCGCGCTCTTGTGGATGTGCGTGAGCTCGTGGATGAACATCAAGGCGCGATAAAGCGCGAGCGAGGCGACAAACCCCGACACGATCGCGACGGCAAGATTGCTCGTCAGGATAGCAAGCGCGATTGCGCCATAACCGAGCGCAGCTGAAATCAGCATGTCGGGCCAATAAATGCTGGCACGCGCTTCGCCCAGATCCTTGGTCAGATCGCGCGCAGCACGCAGCATGTCCTTGTCATCGGCATCGATGAAATCGGCGCGCACTGCTTTCTGGCGAGGCGCTGGAGCCGCTTGGGACTTGGTGATCGGTTGGTGCATGGTCATGGCTGTTGGCAATCGTAAGTGGTGTGTCCTTACCGCAAGTCAGGGGCTCTCGGCAAACCGGGTTTGTTTATGGCTGTGATCGATTGGGTTGGCGACCGGCCATTGCGTGACTAGGTACGCAGGCCAAATGGTCAGATATTCATACACGATCGAGGAAAACCCTGCGTGAACGAGCGCCAAATAAGCATTGAGCCCGTCTCCGGCAAGAAAGGGCGTGCGCGTTTCGTCGACCTGGGGCGCGATTTTGCCGCAAAAGTGCCCAATTCCGTGCCTCAGTTGCGCAGCGAGCAGCTTGAACTGGTCAATCCGGACAAGAACCCGTTCTTCGGCCATGCCCGCGCGCAGCTGTTCATCGCGCATCGCGCCGGGCGTCCGGTGGGGCGCATTTCAGCCCATATCGACGAACTGGCCCTGCAGATGCCGCCCGAGCAGGGCTTTGGTCCCGGAACCGGCATGTTCGGCTATTTCGATGCCGAGGATGAGGACGTCGCGAAAGAGTTGTTGCGCACCGCGCAGGATTGGCTTGCGAAGGAGGGGATGACCAAGGCGGTCGGCCCCATATCTATGTCGATCTGGGAAGAGCCCGGCCTGCTGGTTCGCGGCCAGGATCACGCTCCGGTCATCATGATGGGCCACCACCCGGCGCAATATGCGGGCTGGATCGAGAATGCCGGTTTCACCCGCGCCAAGACGCTCTACACTTACGATCTGGATGTCAGCCACGATTTCCCGCCACTGATCCAGCGCATCGTCAAATCGGGCGAACGCAATTCCAAAATCACGGTCCGGCAGGTGCGCAAGGACGACTGGGACGAGGAAGTCGACAAGATCCTGGGTATCCTCAACGATGCGTGGTCGGACAATTGGGGCTTCGTTCCGCTGACGCCCGAAGAGATCGACCACACCGGCGTCAAACTTCGCCCGATCATCCACGAAGAACTGAACATGATTGCCGAAATCGATGGGCGCCCGGTGGCTTTCATGCTGACTTTTCCCGACGTGAACAACGTGCTTGCGCGCACCAAGGGCAAGCTGTTTCCCTTTGGCTGGTTTCATATGCTCAGGTGGCTTCGAAACCCGACCGGGTCTGACATGCGGGTGCCGCTGATGGGTGTGCTTAGAGAGTTTCAGAACTCGCGGCTCGCCAGCCAGCTGGCTTTCATGATGATCGACTCTATCCGCCAGAACGCATCGCAACGCTTCAACTCGCAGCGCGCGGAGATCGGCTGGATCCTGGACGACAATCAGGGAATGGTCGCGATCGCCGACGCGATAAACAGCTCTATCAATCGCGAATACGCGATCTATCACAAGCCGCTTTCGGCGGGCTGAGCGCAGTTTTTCGAGATGGAAAGATTAAAGGCCTCCACTTACGGGAAGTGGAGGCCTTCGGGATCGTATCACGGCCGCTCGGACGGGAGAAGAATCGGCAGTGACAGCGAATAAATGATCGCGTGCGAATTCGGTTCCCAAACAATTTGCGAAAATTGTATACCAAAGCCTTGTAGGGGGTTGCTGTGCGGCATTCCGGTAAAGCGGTTGCAGCCAATCCAGTAGCCGTCTAGGCCGCTAAGTCATTGAAACAGAACCGAGTGGCGAACGGAGTGCCAGTCATGAGTTTAAGCCAGAAGATCGCATCGCATTTGCCATACCTCAGACGGTATGCACGCGCACTTACTGGCTCGCAGTCGGTTGGCGATGCAATGGTGCGCAAAACGCTTGAGGTCGCTTTGGCAGACGAAGCGCTGAGGCAGTCGCTCGATGGCGGCAGGGTGCCGCTTTATCGGCTTTTCCTTCAAGTACTTGCGCAAGAGAAAACCGATCCCGCGACCGGGGCGGCCGACACGACCAGGCGCGAAGCCGCGGCGCAAGACCGGCTCGGCGCGATTACGCCTGCAAGCCGCAAGGCGCTGCTGCTGAGCACGGTTGAGGAGTTCTCCCTCGCAGAAGCTGCGCAGGTGATGGGGCTTGAACTTGGCGAGATCGAATCGCTGGTCGCGAACGCAATCGAGGAACTCAACGGCGAGCAATTGGCGCAGGTCATGATCATCGAAGACGAGCCGATGATCATGGTCCAGCTCGAAGATCTGGTGCTCTCCATGGGTCACCACGTCTGCGGCAGGGCAACCACCCACAGCGAAGCCGTCCGTGCCGTGCAAACTCACCAGCCCGACCTGGTGCTGGCCGATATCCAGCTTGCCGATGGATCATCCGGCGTCGAAGCGGTGGCGGAGATACTCACCCAGATCGACGTGCCGGTCATATTCATCACCGGCTTCCCCGAACGGCTGCTTACCGGAGAGACGACCGAGCCGACCTATCTGGTGACGAAACCTTTCCGCGAAGAAACCGTGAAGGCGACCATCAGTCAGGCTCTTTTCTTCGCTGCGCCAAGGCACAAGGCGGCTTAGCCCTTGTCGCTCAACACGGACGAAGATAGCTGAGATTTGGCATAGAGCCTCAGGCATTGTAAGACGAACCGGCACAGAACACAGCATGGCAACCGAGAAAAAACCTGAAACGGACCGTTCGCCTGACAAGGGCGACGAGGCCAACGACAAGGAAACCGAAGCACCAGCCTGGGCAGACGGGCTGAAGGAGCTTTACGATTCGGTGGTCGACGAACCCTTGCCAGATTCGTTTCTCGACCTGCTCGAACAGTTCGACAAAACTCCCGGCGAGACCGCCGACGACGAAGGCAGCGCTGATACTGCGGACAAGTCGAACTGATGGGCGATGCCGAAAAACCGCCTTTGAGAACCGCAACTGAGCGGGCGCAGTTCAAGCGCGACCTTACCGAAGTGGTCCCGCATCTGCGCGCATTTGCACGTGGCCTTTGCGGCCATCCCGATCTTGCCGACGATCTCGTGCAGGAGACGCTGCTGAAATCATGGGCGGCGCAGGACCGGTTTCAGCCGGGCACGTCGATCCGCGCGTGGACCTTCGTGATCCTGCGAAACGCCTACCTCACCGAAATGCGCAGAAACCGGTTTCGCGGCGACTATGACGAGACGACGGCAGAACGCATCCTGACCGCGCCCGCCGACCAAGAAGAACCGATCCACCTGTCCGACCTGCATCGCGGGCTTCAGGCGTTGCCCCCAGAACGGCGCGAGGCGCTGTTGCTGGTGGGAGCCGGCGGCTTTTCCTATGAAGAAGCGGCGCAGATCTGCGGCTGCGCTCTTGGCACGATCAAGAGCCGCGTCGGACGTGCGCGTTCTGCGCTCAACGATATGCTCAGCAAGGGCAACCTGCCCGACGAGAACCGCGGCACGGACAGCGCTCATCGCTCGATCCTTGACGAACTGGACCGCGTTGTCGGCGGGATTTCGAGCTCTTCGCCATCTGAATAAGTGGCATTGGCGATCGGGCCACAGCCGTAAGTGCTTGCGCGTGCTGGGCGCACTGCCATACAGTCCTGCCCTAACGCCAGGGGGGCTTGAATGGATAGCGAGGGAACTGACAACACCGCCGTGTCGGATGACGCCTCCGCCGCTCGCCCGCGCTCGGTCGAGGAATTGCGGCTCCTGTCGGCGCTGGTTCTGATCCTTGGCTTTGGCGCTTTCCTCGCGCTTCCCTTCATACTTTCGCACATGTCGTTGGTGTTCCTGCCCATCGTCGCAGCGCTCGTCCTGACCATTCTGCTGTCGCCTCTGGCCGACTGGATGGTGCGTTCGGGCGTTCCCAACGCGATGGCGTCTCTGGGCGCGTTACTCGCCTTCTTGGGAGTGCTGGTGGCCGCGCTTGCGCTGATCCTGCAACCGGCGGCTGCTCTCTTCGACCGAATGCCGGAAATCATCGCACGGGTGAGCGAACGTTTCGCCGAACTTCAGGCGGAGTTCGCATGGGTATCAGGCATCGACGAACAGATGTCCGGAGCCATGGGCGAAGGCGATACCCGCGAAGTCGTGATCGCGGCGCCCAGCATGCTTGAGGAAATCGCGTTCGCAACGCCGAGCGTGGTCGTGCAAATGCTTATCATGTTCCTCATGGCGTTCTTCATGATCGAAGCGCGAGGCCGGATGCGGCGCAGCCTTCTGTTCGACCGGGCAAGCTTCGGGTCGAGCGTGCGCGCCGCGCGCGCCATTCGCGAAGTTCAGGACCGGGTGGCGGCCTACATCATCACGGTGAGCATGATTAATGCAGGGCTTGGCGTGACGGTTGGCCTTGCCGCCTGGGCGTGGGGCCTTGATGCGCCGATCATGTGGGGCGGCCTCGCCATGATCCTCAACTTCATCCCCTATATCGGCCCGCTCGCGCTGATGGCCCTGCTCGCGGTGTTTGGCCTCGGCACGGCGGACACGATCTGGCTCGGTCTTGTCCCGGCGCTATCCTACATGGTGTTGAACGCGATTGAGGGGAACGCGGTCACGCCGTCTATTCTGGGCGCGCGTTTTACGATGAGCCCGGTGATGATCCTGATCGCCCTGTCCTATTTCACGTGGATCTGGGGCGCAATCGGTGCGCTGTTGTCGGTACCGATCCTGCTGACGCTGACCGGGCTATTCGACCATATCGGCAAGCCGAACGTGATCGGATTCCTGTTCGGCGAACCCCTGTTCACGGGCGAGGAGCCCGAAGCGCCGCTTCCCGAAGGGCTCGGCTGACTATTGCCGCGAGCGGTCGACCGCGCTCACAACCGCAACGTTCATCGTCACATTGGCGAGCGTGCGCATGATATCGGGCAGCATCTCGACCGCGACCAGCAGCGCCAGCGGTTCAATCGGCACACCCATGGCAAGCGCGATCGGGCCGATTGAAACGACAAAGCTGATGGAGCCGGGAAGGCTCACCGACCCGACCGAAATGATCACGGCCACCGCGATCCCGGCAAGCATTAGCGGCCAGGCGACCTCGATCCCCGCAAGCTGCGCAACGTAAAGCGCAACGGCAAGGTTCATCGCCACGCTGGTTGCGCGAAAGACCGCAACGGCAAGCGGCAGGACGAACTCCGATGTCGCCTCGCGCAGGCCCAGCCTTCCAGCGCTGTCGAGCATCGCAGGAAGGCTGGCGAGCGAGCTTTGGGTCGACACCGCGACCGCCTGTGCCGGGATCAGGGCCTTGGCAAAACGCACCGGGCCGATACCGCCAAGCACAGCCGCGACAACATAAGCGAGCACGAGGATGAAAGCCCCCATGCCGGCGACGACCAGAATGTAATGCGCAAGCGCGGCAAAGGCCCCGCCCCCGCTTTTCAGCCCGACCCCGAAGGCGAGCGCCAGAACCCCGGCGGGCGCTGCCCACAGCACCCAGCCGATCACGACCAGCATGGCGTTGGCGATGGCATGAAAAAAGCCGAGCAGCCGCTCGCCCTGTTCATCCGGCAAGCGAGAAATCGCGAGCGCGAACAGCGCGAAGAACACCGTCAGCGGGAGCATTGAAGTCTCCGCCGCTGCGGCGATCACGTTAGGCGAAACCAGCGAGGCGACGAAGTCCAGAATGTCGGGCACTTGCTGCTCGCCCACGGGCACCTCGGCGAGGAAGGCGCTTGCCCCGTCAGGGATCGGCACGGCGGATAGCAGCGGCGGCAGCACGCTCGCCGTGAACAACCCTCCCACGACCGACACACCCAGCACCAATGCGATGAAATAGCGGGCAGCCGCGCCTGCCCGCGCCGCCCGGCTCATCTGCGTGATGCCAAGCACCAGCAGCGAAGCGACCAGCGGGATGATGGTCATCTGAAGCGCGCGCAGCCAGAGCGTCCCGACGAGCGCGGCGCTATCGAGAAACCAGTCGGGCAGCGCCGCTCCGGCGAGAAGGACGCCGGCGCCAAGACCGGCAATCAGCGCAATGAAGGTTGCGACGACCGGCAGGCGGATCGTGACAAGCTCGAAAGGACTACCAGCGTCTTTGCCGATTGCCTCATCACGGGGCGCCTGTGAGGTGCTGTTCAATCCATCTTCCTTGCCTCGGCGCGAATGTCGCCGGATTGCTCATGCGAGGCGAGGAGCCCCTTCCCTTCGGGCGTTACCTGCGTCATTAGCGCCTGACAATTCCAACACCGACCAGCGATGAGGGCAATTTCACGATATGGCGCGAAAGTTTTTCGGTACTGACGGGATCAGGGGCCGCACCAATGCGGGCGTGATGACAGCGGCGACGGCGATGAAGGTCGGTCAGGCAGCTGGTCATTACTTCGTGCGGGGCGGGCACCGGCACAGGGTGGTGATCGGCAAAGATACGCGCCTTTCGGGCTATATGATGGAAAGCGCGCTGGTCGCAGGCTTTACCAGCGTCGGCATGGACGTGATCATGACCGGCCCCCTTCCCACTCCAGCCATTGCCATGCTGACCCGAGAAATGCGCGCGGATCTGGGCGTGATGATCTCGGCGAGCCACAATCTGTTCCCGGACAACGGGATCAAACTGTTCGGCCCCGATGGCTTTAAACTGTCGGACGAAGCCGAGGCCGAGATCGAGGCGCTGCTCGATCAACAGCCGCAGCTGGTGGAGGCCGAAAAGATCGGTCGCGCACGCCGGATCGAGGATGCACGCGGGCGGTATATCCACGCGATCAAGGGCTCGATCGGTAATGACGTGCGTTTCGACGGCCTCAAGGTCGTGGTCGATTGCGCGCACGGGGCGGCGTATCAGGTGGCCCCCAGCGCGATCTGGGAACTTGGCGCAGAGGTCGTGACGCTTGGCGTCGAACCCAATGGCGTCAATATCAATGACGGTGTCGGCTCGACCGCCATCGAAGCGGTGCAGGCCAAGGTCGTCGAAGAAGGCGCGGATATCGGCATCGCGCTCGATGGTGATGCTGACCGGCTTATCGTTGTCGATGAAAAGGGCCAGAAAGTGGACGGCGACCAGATCATGGCCGCCATCGCCACCCGAATGCACGAAAAGGGCGCGTTGACCGGAGGAGGCGTGGTCGCGACCGTCATGTCGAACCTCGGCCTTGAACGCTATCTGGCCGGGCTCGGCCTGACGCTGGAGCGCACCAAGGTTGGCGACCGCTACGTGCTGGAACGGATGAAAGAAGGCGGATTCAATGTCGGCGGCGAGCAGTCGGGGCACATGATCCTGCTCGACCATGCGACGACCGGCGACGGCACTGTCGCGGCGCTGCGCGTCATCGCGAGCCTCGTGCGTTCGGGCAGACCGGCAAGCGAGATTCTGCACAAATTCGACCCCGTGCCGCAGCTTTTGAAGAATGTCCGCTACAATAGCGGCGCTCCGCTTGAGAACGAAACCGTGAAGTCGGTGATCGCCGAAGTCGAGGGCGAGCTTGAAGGCAAGGGTCGCCTCGTCATTCGTCGATCAGGGACCGAACCCGTCATTCGCGTCATGGCCGAAGGGGACGATTCCTCGCAGGTCGAAAACGTCGTCGATCGGGTGTGCGACGCGGTGCGCGCAGCGGCTTGACGATGGCGAAGAAACCGCCACGCATCCTGTCGATTGCCGGTTCGGACTCCTCCGGTGGAGCGGGGATACAGGCCGACATCAAGACCATTGCGATGCTCGGCGGCTATGCGATGACAGCGATCACCTCGGTCACCGCACAGAACAGCGTCGGGGTGCAGGCGATAGCGCCCATGTCCGGCAGCGTGGTCGCACAGCAGATCGCGTCCTGCATCGACGATATCGGGGTCGATGCGATCAAGATCGGAATGCTGCACGATGCCGAGATTATCGCAGCGGTGGCCGAGGCACTTGAAGATGTGTCGGTCCCGATCGTGCTCGATCCGGTGATGATCTCTACCAGCGGATCCGCGCTGATCGATCCCAAGGCGATTGCGGCGCTGCGCGACATGCTCTTCCCGCGAGCTGCGTTGATCACGCCGAACGTGCCGGAGCTTTCGCACCTGCTCGAACGCAGCCTTGGCACCTCGCTCGAAATGGCTGAGGGCGCGGAGGAACTTGCGAACAAATGCGGAGCGGCAGTGCTTGCCAAGGGCGGGCACACCGAAGATGCGCGGATCGTCGACGTCCTCTACGCGCCCGACAGCGCGTTGGGAGCGCGCGCGGTGCAATTCGAGCATGCTCGGATCGATACGCCGCATACCCATGGCACCGGATGCACCCTCTCATCGGCTATCGCGACGCTTCTGGGCCACGGCCAACCGCTCGAACATGCGGTGAGGCTGGCGCGCAATTTCGTACTGCGCGCGATAGAGGAAGCGCCCGGCTTTGGCGCGGGCAACGGCCCGCTGGGCCATCACGCCGTGCGGAGCCTGAACTGAGGCGCAGCGACGCGCTTAGGCTTCGAGCTCGTAGAACTTCGCGATGTGCGCCCACGCTTCGTCGGCGGTTTCGCACCAGTGGAACAGGTCAAGGTCGCTCTTCGCAATCGTGCCCTCTTCCGCGATCGCTTCGAAATTGACGACGCGGTTCCAGAAGTCCTTGCCAAACAGCATGATCGGAACAGGCTTCATCTTGCCGGTCTGGATCAGGGTGAGCAGTTCGAAGAATTCATCGAACGTCCCGAACCCGCCCGGAAAAACCGCGACAGCCCGTGCGCGC
Organism: Erythrobacter sp. KY5; assembly: GCF_003264115.1. Lineage (NCBI taxonomy): Bacteria > Pseudomonadati > Pseudomonadota > Alphaproteobacteria > Sphingomonadales > Erythrobacteraceae > Erythrobacter > Erythrobacter sp. KY5. The sequence goes on from NZ_CP021912.1 coordinate 3,250,438, forward strand.
AGGAGGAAGTGCATCTTGCGCAGCGCGAAGTAGTGGAAGTTGAGCGAAAGGTACGGCGTCACATAGCTGTTGGGCGCCTGTTCGTGCGGCAATACGATATTGAGGCCAATGCTCTCTCCGCCCGCATCGCTCGCCCCGCGATTGCCCGCCTCCATGATCGAAGGCCCGCCGCCAGTGGTGACGACGAACTGGCGCTTGCCATCTTCGATGATCGCCTTTTCGGAAACCAGCCGGGCAAGCTTGTAGGCCTCGTGATAATACTTGGCCTTGTCGGCGAGGCTTTGGGCGACTTTCTGATCGTATTCAGTGCCGTTCTGGGCTGCCTCGATCTTCGCCTGCGCCTCTTCGGGTGAAGGGATGCGCGCCGACCCGTACATCACCATGGTCGAACCCACGCGCGCCTCGTCAAGGAGCATTTCGGGCTTCAACAACTCCAGCTGGAAGCGCACCGGGCGAAGCTCGTCACGCAGCAGGAAATCATGATCGCGAAACGCGAGCTTGTACGCGGGATGCTCTGTCTGCGGGGTGCGTTCGGGCGATTCGTCGGCGAACCGGCTCTCTTCACCGGCGCGATAGAACTTGCGGTCTGTAAGGTCTTTTTCAGTCATAGGAGAACGCCCCTAGGCGCGCCGCATGACAGCGGCAAGGCAAATGAATTCGCAGGTGGCAGCGCTTGGCAGAAGTCGGGAATTGGATGCCCCGTGAGGATTCGAACCTCAATTGACGGAGTCAGAGTCCGTAGTCTTACCATTAGACGACGGGGCACCAGCGCGGTCGGGGCAAGGAATCACTGTCCGCCGTCTCGCGAGAGGGCGCATCTAGTTTTGTGCGAAGCCCGGGTCAAGGGCGACTTGCTTGCTCTTGCGCAGAGCTTGGGTTAGCTTTGCAGTCAGGTGCTGGCGCAAAGTGTTCGCGTCAGTGATGAAGAAAGATCAGGTTTATGGCGGATGCGCTTCCGCCGGACGAAAACAGGAGAGCTGGTAAAAGACGGAGCGGCAAGTCCGGCAAGGTAGCCGATTTTCGCTACAAACGCTCCAACCAGCAGGGAAAAGGGTCGCGCCAGGCAAATTCCCGGGCTAACGGTGGACGCACAAACGGGTCCACCAGGCCGGACGCTGCGCGTGGTCCGACGAGGCCGGTGCAGCCTTCAAAAGACCCACACCGCATAAATTCAAAACCGCGCAAGAACGAGGCCTATGCCGCGCTCGATCTTGGTACGAACAATTGTCGTTTGCTGATTGCGCGACCGTCGGGGCGCGACTTTACGGTTATCGACGCGTTCAGCCGGGTGGTGAAGCTTGGCGAAGACCTTGCGAAGACGGGCCGCCTTTCGGACGAGGCCATGGACCGCGCGGTGGGAGCGCTCGCAATCTGCGCAGAAAAGCTGCGTCGCCGGAACGTTCGCCTTGCCCGCTCTGTCGCGACCGAGGCTTGCAGGCGCGCCTCCAATGGCGAAGAGTTTATCGAGCGCGTGAAGCGCGAAACCGGCATCATGCTCGACATCATCACCGCACAGGAAGAGGCGCGGCTTGCCGTTCTGGGCTGCCACATCCTGCTGGAATCGGGCGAAGGCCCTGCGGTCATCTTCGACATTGGCGGCGGTTCGACCGAACTCGTGCTGCTGAAACCGGGCGGGAAGATTCCCGAAATCATCGACTGGCAGAGCGTGCCGTGGGGCGTCGTCTCGCTCACCGACACGGTGGGACGCGGTGAGGCAGGCCGCGATGCGCGCATCGCACGCTACACCGAGATGCGGCGGATCGTATCCGATGCCTTTGCGCCTTTCGCCGGGCGAATCGCCGATGCCGCGAAGAGCAACGACATCCGCCTGCTGGGCACGTCCGGGACGGTCACCACGCTCGCCAGCCTGCACCTTGAACTGCCCCATTACGATCGCAAGGCGGTCGACGGGCTGATCGTTCCCTCCACCGCGATGCGCGATATCAGCGGACGGCTTTCGGCAATGTCCCCGAGCGAGCGCAGCGAACTTCCCTGCATCGGACATGACCGCGCCGATCTGGTGGTCGCAGGCTGCGCCATTCTCGAATCGATCCTCGACCTGTGGCCTGCAGAACGCCTAGGAGTGGCAGACCGCGGTATTCGTGAAGGCATTCTTCGCAGCCTGATGGCAGCCGAACGTCAAAGCGAGCGCAGCCTCAAGGCTTTGCATGAAAGCCGCGTCGGCCGCTCGGCCGAGGGCTAAGGAGACTGAAGACTTGGCACGTTCAGGCCGCGACCCCGACAAGCGGGTAAAGACCGCAAAGAAGCGCAGCGAAAGCTCGACCCGCTGGCTGCAACGCCAGCTCAACGATCCGTATGTGAAGCAGGCGAAGGCCGACGGTTATCGCAGCCGTGCGGCGTACAAGCTTCTGGAACTGGACGAGAAGTTTGCGCTGCTGCGCGGTGCGAAGCGCGTGGTCGACCTAGGCATCGCGCCGGGCGGATGGAGCCAGGTGGTGCGGGCCAAGGCGCCCAAGGCAGAAGTGGTCGGCATCGACCTGCTCCCGACCGAACCAATCGAAGGCGTCACCATTTTCGAGATGGATTTCATGGACGACGCCGCGCCAGAAAAGCTCGAATCGGCACTGGGCGGCGCGCCCGATCTCGTCATTTCGGATATGGCGGCGAACACGGTCGGCCACAAACAGACCGATCACCTGCGCACCATGGCGCTGGTCGAGGCGGGCGCATGGTTCGCGGTCGAAACGCTGGAAAAGGGCGGCGCATTCGTCGCCAAGGTGCTGGCTGGCGGTACGGACGCAGAATTGCTCAATCTGCTGAAAAAGCACTTCAAGACGGTCAAACACGCCAAACCCCCCGCGAGCCGCAAGGGCTCGTCGGAGTGGTATGTCGTTGCGCAAGGGTTCAAGGGGCGCGAATAGCCCCCTGATCAGGAGCGGGGCTTAGGCCTCGGCTGCTGCGGTTTCTTCGGAAGTTTCCTCAGCTGCGTCCTGCTCGGCTTCTGCCTCACCCTCGGCTGCTTCTTCTGCTGCCACTTCGGGTTCTTCGGCAGCGGGCACAAATTCAGGCACCGCGATGCCCGAGCCGTTTTCGTTCATGTAGAGCGAAACAGCGGCGCGGTCTTCGATGCTCGACAGACCGGCAAAGCCCATCTTCGTGCCGTCCATATAGCCGCGCGGATTGTCGAGCCAGTTGTTCATTTCTTCCCAGCCCCAGGTGCCGCCAAAGCTCGCCATGGCGCTGGAGTAGGAATAGCCCGAGACGGCGCCGACCGGTGCGCCCATGATGCCGTGCAGGTTCGGGCCAACGCCATTGGCGCCGCCCGCTTCGATGCTGTGGCATGCCGAACACTTGGCAAAAACGCGCTCGCCATCGGCAGCGGTCACCATGGTCAGCGCTTCGGCGAATGTCGGGCCCGAGGGGCCTTCTTCGACGTCCGGAAGCTCGATCACATAGCCCAGCGTTTCAGGGCGCTGCGGGTCGTCGGCGTGGAAATACTTGCTGGCGAGGATCGAGAGGCCAAGGCCAACCACGCCCGCAAACAGGACCCAGCCTGCAGCTGTGTTGAACATGTCGCCTGAGCCCGTTTCGGTTTCCGGCGTGCTCTTTGAAGAATTGTCTTGTGTCATCCCGGCGCTCCCTTAATGCCCCCCTCGCGCGCGTGCAAGGCGAAACGCAACATCTATTCGTGCACTATTCGCAAGGCCCCTTGCCGCCGCCTAGCCGGAGCTTTAGCACGCCTTGCAATCATGCGAAGTTTTCCTGCACCTGCCCTTCATATCGTCGATGCGCTTCGCTGCGCAGCCGCAGCCGATCCTGCGCGCGCCATCGCTTTTCAGGGGTCGCCCGGCGCAAATTCGCACCGCGCCGCACTCGAAGCGCGGCCCGATGCGCTGCCGCTTCCGTGCTTCGGATTCGAAGACGCGCTCGACGCGGTGAAGGACGGGCGCGCGGGTGAAGCGATCATTCCCATCGAAAACTCGCAGCACGGGCGCGTGGCCGACATCCACTTCCTGCTGCCTGAAAGCGGGCTTTCGATTGTCGGCGAGTACTTCATGCCGATCCACCATGCGCTGATGGCTCCCGGCCCGCGTTCATCGGACGACAGGATCGAGGCGGTCTACAGCCATCCGCAGGCGCTCGGCCAGTCGCGCAAATATCTGCATGAGCGCGGGATCACGCCCTTGAGCTACATCGATACAGCTGGCGCAGCGGCTCACGTGGCGGAGCTTGGAGACAAGACCGTCGGCGCGATCGCTCCGGCGATTGCGGCAGAGCATTACGGCCTCGAAATCATCGAGGACAATGTCGAGGATGCGCATGACAACATGACGCGCTTCGTCATCCTCGCGAACAAGCCGACTTTCGTCACCGTGGAAGAAGGCAAGCCAGCCATGACCACGTTCATTTTCGAGGTGAAGAACATCCCGGCTGCGCTTTACAAGGTGCTGGGCGGCTTTGCGACGAACGGCGTCAACATGACGAAGCTCGAAAGCTATCAGATCGGGACCAGCTTTTCCGCGACCCGTTTTTACGCCGACATCATCGGTGTGCCGGGCGATCCTGCGGTGGACCGCGCTTTGGAAGAGTGCGCCTTTCATTCCAAGGAGTTGCGCCTGCTCGGCACTTACGAACAGGCCCGCAAACGCGGTTAAGCACGGTTGTCGGCCAAGGCGGTTGCGCCCGCCTTTTAGGCGTGCCACCACTGCACGGGCATGAGCAACGCGGCGCAGACCATCACGCGGCCCCCTTTCCCGCCCGAGGCAAGCCGTGACGCATCCCTCGCCGAACCCACATCCGTGGCCCCCGTCCCCGATAGCTGGAACGAGCTCAGAGAGGCGCGCGACATACAGTTCGACGAGCTGACCCTCGCCAATCCCCCGATGCCGGAGCCGCGCGAGCCGAGCTGGTTTTCGCAGATGTTGCGCGAACTGTTTGCCTGGCTTGGCGAGGTTCTTTCACCGATTGCCGGTTTCTTCGGCGAAAGCTGGCCGGTGATGAAATGGGTGCTGCTCGCCCTTCTTGTCGCCTTCGTTCTCTACCTCATCGCGCGCAATGTCGGCCTCATCGCGCGTCGCCGACAGATGCCGAAGAGCGCCGCGAGCGAGCCCGAATGGCAACCCAGCCGCGAGGAAAGCGCCGCCCTGCTTGAGGATGCCGATGCGCTTGCCGCGCAAGGGCGCTTCGATGAAGCGACCCGGCTGCTGCTTCATCGAAGCGTGAGCCAGATCGCAGCGGCCCGGCCCGATTGGGTCGATCCGTCAAGCACCGCGCGCGAACTGGCGGCGCTTCCCGCATTGCCCGAGGGTGCCCGGACGGCCTTCTCGGCAATCTCGCAAAGGGTCGAGCGCAGCCTGTTTGCGCTGAGATCCTTGACCAGCGAAGACTGGGACGCCGCCCGCGCGGCTTATGCCGATTTCGTGCAGGCAGAGATCGCACAGGTGAGCGCATGAGCGAGGTTGCAACTCTCACCAGCACGCGCGGCGCAGCCCCGTTCCGCAAGGGAACTGTGCTCGCGGTTGTTCTGGTAGGCTTTGCCGCCTTTCTCGCCATGCTCTATTTTATCGGCGCAGGCGATACGGGCGGCAATCGTCCGGGTCCGGCGCACGCGTCGGCCAATGGTCTCAATGGGTATTCAGGGCTCTATCGCCTGCTTAGAGCCGAAGGGATCGAGGTTGAGCGTTCCCGCAGCCCAGAGAGGCTCACGACATCGAACCTGCTCGTGCTCACCCCGCCGCAGAATGTCGACTTCGAGGAATTCTCCGACACATTGCAATCGCGACGATTTTACGGACCCACTCTGGTAATACTGCCCAAATGGATTGCCGGTCCGCCGCAGGGAGAAGTCGTCGAGGAGGACGAGCTTCGCATGCGCGATGACTGGGTCACGCTGTCGCGCGCTGCGCCGGCGATGTGGACCCAAGACCTGCCCGAACCATACGCGTTCACCTATGGCGCCCAGCGGTTCGGTGGCAATGGCCGACCTCGCTGGTATGCCGATGGCAGGCAGGGAAAGATGCCCACCCGGATCATGTTGCATGCGGAAGAAAAGGCGGGGCACCGGGCGATTGTCACCAACACCGCTGGCCATTCGCTCGCGTTTCAGGCGGCAGGCGATGAGGGGATCAACCCCGTGATCTTCATCGTCGAACCCGACCTTGTGAACAATTACGGCCTCGCCGATGGGCAGCGGGCTGGGTTGGCGCTCGACCTTGTGCGGCTGGCGAGCAACGTTGAGGGACAGCCGGTCACCTTCGACATGACCTATGTCGGATTTGGCCAGACGATGAACCTGCTGACCCTCGCCTTTCGTCCCCCCTTCCTCGCCGCGACCTTGTGCCTGATCCTGGCGTTGGTGATCGTCGGCTGGCGGGCGTTCCTCCGGTTTGGCCCGGCTGCAGTAAGCGGGCAGGCGATTGCGTTTGGAAAGAACCAGCTGGTCAGCAATGGAGCAGGCCTGATCGTCCGCGCCCGAAGGCTGGGCCTGCTGGCCGATCCCTACGTCCATCTGATCCAGCGGCGCGTCGGCAAGGCGCTAGGCATCGCGAGACCTGATGGCGAAACGATCGACGCCGCCATTGCCCAGCGTCTGCCCGATCAGGAGCCGTTCTCTCACCTTGCCGCGCGGCTGCACGATGCCCGCCGACCGGCAGAGATATTGCGCGCAGCCAAGGCACTGAGCGCGCTGAGTTCGAAGTTAACAGGGAAATCCGCCCAATGAGCACTGAAACGCAAAACCCCGACACGCCCGAGGCTGGCGGTATGACCCTCGCGCAGTTGCGCGATCTCGCCGACGCAATCCGCGCCGAGGTCGCCAAGGCAATCGTCGGTCAGACCGACATGGTCGACCAGTTGCTTGTCGCGCTGATCAGCCGCGGGCACGTTCTGCTTGAAGGACCGCCGGGCACGGCCAAGACGTTCCTAGCGCAGTCTTTCGCGACGGCTTTGGGGCTCGATTTCGGGCGGATCCAGTTCACGCCTGACCTTTTGCCGGGCGACATTCTCGGCTCCAACCTGTTCAACTTCCAGACCAGCCAGTTCACGCTGACACGCGGTCCGATCTTCTGCGAATTGCTGCTTGCCGATGAAATCAACCGCACGCCGCCCAAGACGCAGGCCGCGCTGCTCGAAGCGATGCAGGAGAGGCGCGTTACGCTCGATGGCGAGACACACCGGCTGGCCGATCAGTTCATGGTGGTGGCAACGCAGAACCCGATAGAGAACCAGGGGGTCTATCCTCTTCCCGAAGCCCAGCTCGACCGGTTCCTGTTCAAGCTGCCGGTCCCTTATCCGGGCGAGGCTGAAGAGGCGCGGATCGTCGCAAGCTATGGCTCGAAATCCGGACCGACACGGCCAGCCGACCTTGGGGTCACAGCCGTCGCGAACGCACAGATGCTGTCACGCGCCAACGCGGCGCTTTCACAGGTCGCGGTCGCCGATGAGATCACCCAATATGTCGTCAGGCTGGTGCGCGCGACGCGGGAGCATTCCGAGCTTGCCGTGGGCGCATCGCCGCGCGCAGGCGTGATGCTGGCAGGGGCCGCAAGGGCGCGTGCGGCGCTGGAGGGGCGCGACTACACGATCCCGGACGATGTGAAGGCGCTGGCGCTCGCGGTGCTGCGCCATCGTTTGACGCTCAGCCCCGCAGCCGAAATCGAAGGCCGCGACGTCGAAGCGCTGGTGGCCGAACTGATCGAAAGCACCGAGGCGCCGCGCTGAACCAATGAGCCGCGCCCTCGCCTTCCCCGTGGTCCCGACCCAGCGCGCCGCATGGATTGCCGCCGGCTTTGCGCCGATCGCGCTGTTGATCGCGGCGGTTTCACCGGCGCTGTGGGTGGTCGCCCCGGTTCTGGCGGTCGCATTCCTCGCGCTCATCGCGCTCGACGCAATGCTCGCGGGCAGGGTCGAGGAATGGCACGTCGTCGCGCCCGCAGACACCGAGATCGGTCAGCCCACACCGCTTGATGTGCATGCTCGTTTCGACCGCAGGAAGGTCAGCGGCGCCGAAGCCGCGCTTGAGTTCGATCCGCGCCTTGCCGAGGGCGGGCGCGCCACGATCCTGCTGGTGCCCGAACCCGATACAGGCGCGCAGAGCGGCACTTTCAAAGCCCTGCCCGACCGGCGCGGAACCGCTGCGATCACCAAAGCGTGGCTGCGCTGGACCGGGCCGCTCGGCCTCGGCGCGCGCCAGTCCAGCCTCGATCTGGCTCAGGAAGTGCGGATCTGGCCCGATCTTTCGCCCGTTCGATCAAAGGAGCTGCAAACCTTCCTGCGCGATGCGCAGACCGGCCTCATCGCACGGCGCATTCGCGGTGAAGGCACCCAGTTCGAAGCGCTCAGCGAATACGAACCGGGCATGGACCGTCGCCGGATCGACTGGAAGGCGAGCGCGCGGCACAACCACCTCTATGCCCGCGAAAACGAAAGCGAGCGCAACAACCCGATCATCTTCGCTTTCGATTGCGGGCAGGCGATGTGCGAGCCAGTCAACGGGATGCCGCGCATCGACCGGGCGGTCACGGCTGCTCTCACCTGTTCTTATGTCGCTTTGAAGGGCGGAGATCGTGTTGCGCTGTTCGGCTTTTCCCAAAGGCCGCAATTGATGACGCCTTTCGTCAGCGACACGCGCGCCTTTCACCGGCTGCAAAGCGCGGCAGCGGGGCTGGATTACGATGCGAGCGAGCCGAACTTCACGCTTGCGCTGGCAACGCTGACGTCGAAGCTCAAGCGTCGCTCGCTGATCGTGCTGTTTTCCGACTTCACCGACCCGACCGCAGCGCAGCTGATGGTTGAAAGCATCGGGCGGCTCGTATCGAAACACCTGGTCTTGTTCGTCACCATAGCCGACAGCGAGCTTGAGGAGATGATCGCGCAGGAACCCGCCTCGATTGCCACGCTGGCCCGGTCGGTGACGGCTGACAGCCTGCTTCATCAGCGCCAGATCGTGCTTCAGCGCCTGCGGCAAATGGGCGTCGATGTGATCGAGGCACCCTATGACCAGATCGGTTATCAGCTGATCGACAGCTATTTCCGCATCAAGCGCAGCGAGGCGATCGGATGAATTCGCCTGTCCCTTCAAGCTGGTTCGGGCGCGGCGAAGTGGCAGCGCCGGTCGATATCGAAAGCGCGAGCCTGCGCTCGGATCGGTTCCGGCTGGAGCGTGAAAGCGACTGGAAGCGGCTTGAGGATATTGTCGCGAGGATGGAAAAAGGCGGCCTGTCGCGCATCGACGATGCCGAATTGCTCGTGCTGCCGACCCTTTATCGCACCGCGGCATCAAGCCTTTCGGTCGCGCGCGAAACCTCGCTCGATGCTGCGACCCTGCGCTACCTCGAAGGGCTCGTGCAGCGGGCATGGTTTCAGGTCTACGGCCCGCGCAAGGGCTTCTTCGCCTGGTTTCGCGAGTTCCTATTCGGTGGATGGAGCCGCGCCGTGCGCGAAATCTGGCTCGACATCTCAATCGCGCTGTTCGTGATGGTAGCGGGCACGTTGGTAGGCTGGCTTCTCGTAATGCGCGATGTCGACTGGTATTTCCGGCTGGTCCCGACACAATTCCTCGACGCCCGCGTGCCCGGAGCCAGCCGCGAGGAATTGCTCTCCACGCTCGCGGTTGAGGAAAGCACCGGCGGCCTGTCGACATTCGCTGCTTCGCTGTTCAGCAACAATGCGGGTGTGTGCATCCTCGCTTTCGCCCTCGGATTCGCCTTCGGCATCCCTTCGCTGTTGCTGCTGGTCCACAATCTCGCCGTGCTTGGCGCGATGATGTGGTTGTTCGCCGATGCCGGATTGGCCGTCGAATTTTCAGCATGGCTCAGCGTTCACGGCACGACCGAGCTGTTCGGCATTCTGCTGTCGGGCGCGTCGGGCCTGCATATCGGCCGATCCATGGCTTTTCCGGGCGACAGATCGGTGCTCGACGCCGCCTCAGCAAGCGGTCGGCGCGGGGCCGTGGTCATGGTCGGCGTGGTCATCATGATGATCGTCGCCGCGCTTCTCGAAGCGTTTCCGCGCCAGTTGGTCGAAGGTGCCGGCAGCCGGTTCGTCATCGGCGGGGCGTTTCTTGCGTTCTGGCTGTCCTACTTCTTCCTGTACCGCCCCGCTTCGCCGGCCCCCGATCAACAGGAGCGATCGGTGTGAGCGAACGGGCAGTTCCACTCATGAAGGATCCCGCAGAAAAGCGGCTGCGCCAGATCATCACCCCCGAAGGGATCGCCTTGCCCATCCGGGTCGCGAGCCGTGGCAGCCGTTTCGGCGCTCTGGTGCTGGACTTCGCCATCCTCGTAGTCGGGATGATCGCTTTCTATGCCCTGGTATTCTGGCTGGCGGGCGAATTGCTTGTCGGTTCGGCTTTCGGGGTAAACAACGGCGCATCCGAGGCGGTCAACATTGTCCTGATCATCTCGTTTTTCCTAGCCCGCTACGGCTACTTTCTCGCGTTCGAGCTGGGCCCGCGCGGGGCGACCTGGGGCAAGCGCGTACTCGGCATCAGAGTCGCGGCGCGCGGCGGAGGCAGGTTGACGCCCGAAGCCGTGGTCGCCCGAAACCTTCTGCGCGATATCGAGCTGTTCATGCCGCTCATCTTCCTGCTGATCGCGCCCGGCGGACAGGCGGGCAGCTTCGGGATTGCGGGCCTCGTCTGGTTCGCGACCTTCATGGCGTTCCCCTTCTTCAACAAGGATGCCCTTCGCGCAGGCGATATCATCGCTGGCACCTGGGTGGTCGAGGCGCCCCGCGCGAAACTGGCCGAAGCGCTGTCAGTGGCCGGGAGCGCTGCAAACGGCGCAAGCGAAGTGACCGGCGCGCGCTACAACTTTGGCGAGGCGGAACTCTCGGTCTATGGCGAGCATGAATTGCAGGTGCTCGAACGCATGCTGCGCGACAATCAGGCGGAATCGCTCTCTGCCGCACACAGGGCGATCTGCACCAAGATCGGCTGGGATCCGGGCGCAGGCGATGAACGCGCTTTCCTTGAAGCCTTTTATGCGCGATTGCGGGCCAAGCTCGAAGGCGACATGCGCTTCGGCAAACGCAAGGCGGACAAGTTCTCATGACGATACACAGGCGTCTTTTCATGATCGGTGCGCTCGGTGCGGGTCTGGCGGTGAGCGGTTGCGCATCGCGTCTTCCCGACATCACCCTGCCGCGCGGAACGCAGCTGCAATTCGGTCCCGACAACCGTTTCGAGGCCATGCTGAGGCAGATCGAGGGCGAGGCTGACGGCACCTTGGGTGTCGAGCTGTTCGACGTATCGACCGGCCATTCGGTCGGCATCAATCGCGACCGCAAGTTCGGGCATTGCTCCTCGTTCAAACTGTCGCTTGCCGCAATGGTGCTTGCCTCGGACAGCCTTGGCATCGTCGATGCGGCGAGGCGTGTGATGTGGAGCGAGGACGATCTCATGTTCGTCTCGCCCTTCACCACGCAGCGCCTGACCCAAGGCGCGACCTTGCACGAACTGGCCGAAGCGACGCAGAAATATTCGGACAACACCGCCGCGAATATCCTCCTTCGCGAATATGGCGGACCTCAGGCGCTGACCGCTTTCTGGAGCGGGATCGGCGACAATGTCAGCCGCCTCGACCGGTATGAGCCGCGCGTGAACTACGTTCCTGTCACCGAATATCGCGACACCACCACTCCCGCTGCGATGGCGCGCACGGTGGCCGCGCTGGCGTTCGGTGGGGTGCTGCCGGATGCAGAGCGCGCATTGCTTCGCCAGTGGATGATCGACACCGAAACGGGCGCGCGCCGGGTCCGGGCAGGCCTGCACGAGGAGCTGGTGGGAGGCGACAAGACCGGCACCTCGATCTGGCCGGGCATGGGCAGCCTTTACGTCGATATCGGCTTCGTCCAGCCGCCAGCCGACAAGAGCGGCGAGGATGAGAAGTGGAAGTCCGGTCCCTTCACCTTCGCGACCTATTTCCGCACGCGCACCGCCACTGACGGGATCGACCCCTCTGCCGAGGCGGCACTGGCGCGAGTAGGCGAAGTCTTGAGCGCCTTTGCGGAAAGGCCCGATTTCTGGCCGTTCTAGCGGGCTTTAATGGTCCGGAGTGTGGCCTGACCCCGTATCCTCGCCGCCAAAGATCGCCACTTCGTTCATCCCATCGCTGGTAGCGCGGCCGCGATACATGCCGGTTGTGTTGAAGCTGTAGAGCGCGTGGCCTTCCGGCGTGACGAGGATGATCCCGCCATCGCCGCCCAGTTCCTTGACCTCGGCCATGACTTCATCGGCGATGGACTGGTCGTGCGCGCGAACGGAATTGCTGAAAGCGTCACGCCAGCTCGCTAAAGCAGCGCCGGTTGGCGCATGTTCCGCGTGCATTTCACGGTGAATTCTAAGTCGGGTGCAAATCTCCTGCGCGACCCCGACGCGAATGAAGTATTCACCCCAACCGGTCGCAGAGAGCGCGCAGCTTCGGTTGTCCGCGTAAGTCCCCGCGCCAACTACGGGGGCATCGCCGATGCGGCCCCAGCGCTTGCCGGTCATGCCGCCGGTTGACGTGCCAGCTGCGAGGTTGCCCTCCATGTCGAGTGCCACCGCACCCACCGTGCCGAATTTGTGATCGACATCGAGCGCGCTCATCGCATTCGCTTTCATCCGCTCAAGCGACTGTCGCCGTGCCTCGGTCGCGAACCATTCGGCAGGCGTAACCTCAAAACCGCGTTCGAGCGCGAACTGCTCCGCGCCTTCACCCATCAGGAAGACGTGCGGGCTGTCGGTGCGCACGCGGTCAGCGAGCAGGATCGGGTTGCGCACTGTGGTAACGCCGGTCACCGCGCCAGCGCTGCGGTCGCGTCCGTCCATGATCGAGGCGTCGAGCTCGTTCTCGCCCTCCCACGTGAACACCGCTCCGCGCCCTGCGTTGAACAGCGGATTGTCTTCCATCGGAATGATCGCCGCCTGGATCGCCTCCATCGCGCTGCCGCCTTCGGCAAGAATTTTAGCGCCTGCATCAAGCGCTTCCTGCAAGGCCGCTTCGTATTCGGCGCGGCGTTCGGGCGTCATGCTGTCGGGGCTGAGCGTGCCTGCGCCGCCATGGATCGCGATTGACCATTTGGGCGCCTGTGCATCCTCATGCGCCTCGGCAAAGGCGTGGGTGGGAGCAAGGGCGACGAGAGCCGCACTCGCGGCGACAAACAGAGCGTTCTTCATGGCTTGCATGGCTAGCCCAAACCTGCGCATCACACCAACATTAGATTTGGGAGAAGCGAATTGAGCGAGTTCGGTCACGACACCACCGCAGATCAAGTGCTCGAAGGCAAGGACCTGTCGGGCAAGACCGTCTTCATCACCGGAGGCAATTCGGGACTCGGGTTGGAGACAGGCCGGGCGATGGCGGCCAAGGGTGCTCACGTGATCCTTGCCGGGCGCGATCAGGCCAAGCTTGATGAAGCCGTCTCCGCGATCAAGGGCGATGTGCCGGACGCGCAGCTGGAGACGATCACCTGCGATCTCGCCTCGCTCGACAGCGTCCATGCAGCGGGTGCGGAGGCGAATGAACGTTTCGACAAGATCGACCTTCTTATCAACAATGCGGGCGTGATGGCCTGCCCCAAGATGCACACAGCCGACGGGTTCGAAATGCAGCTTGGCACCAATCATCTGGGCCACTTTGCGCTGACAAAGCACCTCATGCCGCTGGTCGAGGCGGGCACGGGCACCAAGGGCAGTGGGCGGATCGTCAACCTGTCGAGCCGCGGCCATCACATCGCGCCGGTCGATCTCGATGATCCGAATTTCGAGAAAACCGAATACCAGCCGTTCCTCAGCTATGGCCGGTCAAAGACCGCCAACATTTTGTTCACCGTCGGCCTTGAAAAGCGCTTCGCTGACAAGGGTATCCACTCCTTTGCGGTGCATCCCGGCGGCATCCAGACCAACCTCGGCCGACACATGTCGGAGGAAGAAACCGAAGCACTGGTTGAGCGCATCAAGACCAACGACCCGAACTACGAATGGAAGACGATCCCGCAGGGCGCGGCGACGCAGACGTGGGCTGCAACTGCCGAGGAGCTTGAAGGCAAGGGCGGGCTCTATTGTGAGGATTGCCATGTCGCTGAAGTCGACGATACATCGTCGAATGGCGGGGTTCGCACCTACGCGCTCGACACCGCAGTCGCGGAAAAACTTTGGGCGATGTCCGAAGAGATGACCGGCGTAACCTTCGCCTGACCTATTCCTCGATAAAGTCCTTCAGCAGCGCCAGCGTGTCCTTCGCCTCGCGCGTGGGGACGATTGCCATGAAGACGTGCGGCGCTGCCTCGTATTCGTAGAGCTTTGCATCGATACCCGCATCGCGCAGCTTGCTGGTGAAGGTACGGCTGTCGATGATGAAAAGGTCGTGCCGCCCAGTCCAGATGCGCGTCGGCGGCAGCTGTGCGAGGTCCTCTTTTGACGCGTAGAGCGGGCTGCATTCAGCGCTGCCCGGATCGCGTGTCCCGGCGAACATCTTCCCGCATGATCGCAAGGTGCCGATCTTGAGCATGATGTCGTGCGGCTCGACCGCTTCGATTGCCGGGTCGGCCATCGTCACGTCGAGCCAAGGTGCAAACAGCGCAAGCTTGCCCGGCTGCGGCCCGTCGGCTTTGGCCAGCCGCAATGCGAGGCTCAAAGCCATATGTCCGCCCGCGCTGTCCCCGTTGAGGATGATCTTGGCCGGATCGTGATCCTCTGCAAGCTTGGCAAACGTCGCATCGGCGACAGCATCCTGCGCTTCCCACGAATTTTCAGGTACCACCGGATAAAGCGGCACGGTGACGCTGATCCCGCATATATCAACCATCGCCTCGATCAGCGGCCAGTGCTCCTTGAACATCGGCAACACAAAACCGCCGCCGTGGAAGTAGAGCATGTGCCACTCGCCCGGCCCGGACTTGGGGTGGACCGTGACAACCGGATTGTTCGCAGCGGTCCAGTGGATCACATTGTGCTTTTGCTTCAACTGGGCAGGCATCGACGCGTCGTTGGGAAGCGGGCGCTTCGCCATGTAGTCCTCGAACGCGTCAGCGATGTGCGGGAAGACCGGCTTGCGCTTCGCCATCAGCCATTTGATCGCGCGCATCAGGAAGCTGGGCCTGGCGCTGCGCAGTTCGATGGATGTGTCGGTCAGCATGTCTCTCTCCTCAGGCGCAAGAGAGTGCCGCACGCTGACCGCGTGTCAAGCAACCGGGCGGCCAATCCCGGTGATGAGCCCTTCCTGAAGCCAGCGCCCAAGCATCGTGCCTGCACGCATCGCGGCGGTCTGAACGCCTTCTTGTGTGGGGTCAATATCGCCAAGCAGCGCGGCAATGAGGTCGCCGTAACTCGCCCCGCCCTGCATCGCGGCGATGGCGTCTGCATGGTCGCTTTCGGCAAGGATGAAGGTGGGCCGGTCACCCTCGCGCCAGACGATGCAGGCTTGCGGGTCGGCGAGCCTGATTTCCGGGCGGTCGCCGCTGTCGCCTGATAGCGCGCGCCACATGGTCTCAAGGTCATAATCAACGAGCCGGACGGTGCTGCGCGGTTGGAAAGTCAGCGTGAGCGCGCCCCAGTCCTCATCGCCGAACCCCGCGCTCGCCTTGGCAAAGGCTTCGGTGGTGACAGGCTCGCTGTCAGGCGCGGTGCCGACTTCCATCATGGTCCATTCGAGCCATGCGAGTTCGGCGACTTCGGGGTTCTGGGCGAACAATTCAGCACAGGTGGCGTCAAAGCCTGCCCCTGCCTCGTCAATAGTCCAGCCAGCCGGGGGGTGCTTTATCGCGTGATGCATGGCGACCTGTTTGAACGGTCCCTCGCCCACATAGGCCCGCGTGCGCTCGAAGGTTTCTTCAAGCGCGCCCATCAGCGCAGAGCGATAGTTGCCGCGATAGACCGCCATGCCCGCCGCCTGCCGGTTGCCCCAGCCTTCGGGGAGCGCGGCGCGGTCATCGAGGATCGCTTTGAGGAATGCCTCCTGCCGGTCAGCCAGATCGGTCATGCCGGGACGAGTGCCTCGCGCGCAATCCCGCGCGCTCGGTCGAGTTCGGTCAGCAGGTCGGCCAAGGGCGGGATATTGCCGTCGCGTTCGATCATGGTGGCAACCGGCTGCGGCAGCATGGCGATGGCTTTTGCGTAAAGGTCCCACACGCCATCGGCGACCTCGCGGTCATGGGTGTCGATGATGATGTCGCGTTCCTCGGTGGCCGGATCATGCCCCGCAAGATGGATTTGGCGCACCCGGTCTAGCGGCAGTCCGGCGAGGTATTCCTCAGCCGAAAAGCCATGATTGCGCGCGCTCACATAGATATTGTTGACGTCGAGCAGCAGGTAGCACCCGGTTCGCCGTGTCATCTCAGTCAGAAATTCCCACTCGGTAAGTTCATCCTCCGGGAAAGTGAGGTAGCTCGACGGGTTCTCGAACAGCATCGCGCGGCCCAGCGCGTCTTGCGCCCGGTCGATATTGGCGCAGACCGCAGAAAGCGCTTCCTCGGTCAGCGGCATCGGCAAGAGGTCGTGCGAATTGTGCGCGCTCGTGCGGGTCCAGCACAGGTGGTCCGAAACCCACAAGGGGTCGATCCGCTGCTCCAGCCGCCTGAGGGTCGCAAGGTATTCCTCATCCAGCCCGCGCGCCGAACCGATCGACATCGAAACGCCGTGCAGGATCACCGGCAGCCGCTCGCGCACCTGTTCCAGCACGCGCAGCTGGCGTCCGCCTTCGACCATGTAGTTTTCGGAAATGACCTCGACAAAATCGACCGGCACGTCGTTTTCGTACCCGGGGCCTCCCAGAAAGTCGTCGTAATGTGTGCGCCTGAGGCCAAGGCCGAAGCCGCCGAAGGGCGCGATAGGGTCGTGGCTGGTGGGCATGACATCCTCCTTAGCAGACAATTCGTGCTGCCGTCGCCTCCCGGTTCGCTGGCATTCGCGCCATTGTTACACTCCTTAATAGAGGGGCGGGTTCGCGAATGCTCAAATCCAGTTTTTTTGCGAACCTTGTAACCGCCCACCGGGCCAGCGCGAATGACAGGGCAGTCCCGCAAGATCGCGGTACGCTAGTTTAGTAGAGTTTGGAGAATTGCCATGAACAAGAAATCGATCACCGCCCTCGCCGGTCTCGCCCTTACCGCCGGGATCACCGCCGGTCTTGCCACCACCCCGGTCGCTGCACAGGGCGCCAAGGAAAAATGCTACGGCGTTGCGCTTGCAGGCAAGAATGACTGCGCCGCAGGTCCGGGCACCAGCTGCGCCGGAACCTCGACCCGCGATTACCAGGGCAATGCCTGGGTCTATGTCGACAAGGGCACCTGCACCACCATCGAGACGCCCAAGGGCAAAGGCTCGCTGACCCCGATTGATCGTTAACCCCCGCGGCTTGGCCACATACAAACTGATCAGGCGGCCGTTCAGGCAAATTTCGGTCGCCTGCTCAGGTTTCAGGAGGACATAATCATGAACAGCATCACATCAGCATGGAACCGATTGACCGGCGCCCTTTCGGGCACGTTCGTCGAAAGCTTCGCGCTTCTCATGAGCCGCGTTGCGCTCGCCGGGATTTTCTGGCGGTCCTATCAAACCAAGGTCGTTGAAGGCAGCCTGCTGCAAATCGACGAGACGCAATACTTCATCTTTGCCAACGAGTTCACCGGCCTGCCGATCTCCCCCGATCTCGCCGTGCCGCTGACCGTTTATGCAGAATTCGCGTTCCCGATCCTGCTCCTGATTGGTCTTGCCAGCCGCTTTTCCGCTGCTGCGCTTGCCGTGATGGCGCTGGTCATCCAGATTTTCGTGTTCCCGACCTGGGCGCACTTCTTCGGATGGGATCTGACCGTTCTGGCGCTTGCAGCCATCATCATCAGCCGTGGCCCCGGCCTCTTCTCGCTCGATGCCCTGATCGGCCGGTTTACCGGCACGCAAAAATCGGGTGGCGCGGAGCCCCGTCTGGCCTAAGGTCCCTCGCGGACTTTGGGAGGGGATCGCCATGGTTGCCGATGAACCAACATTCGCCCGCCTCATGGTGGCAGCGCAGGACGGCGACAAGGCCGCAACCAACGTGCTGCTTACCGAGGTGGGCGTATGGCTCGATCGTTACTTCAAACGCCGGGTCCCGCCGCATTCGATCGACGACCTCGTTCAGGATGTATTGATCGCGTTCTACACCAAGCGCGCGACCTGGGACCCGTCACGCCCCTTCCTGCCGTGGCTTGCAGCCATTGCGCGCTATCGCTGGGTCGATCACCTGCGCAAGGTCTACAAGCACGATGCGAAGGAACTGTTCGAAGACGACGCGGTAGAAGACAGCGAGGAAGAAGTGGTCCTCGCCCGCGTCAGCCTCGACCGTCTGTTCGGCCAGCTTCCCGACAAGCAGGCCGAAGCGATCGAACTGGTCAAGATAAGCGGCCTGTCGATCCGCGAAGCCGCCGAAAAAACCGGGCAGAGCGAAAGCCTGGTGAAAGTGAATATCCATCGCGGCCTCAAGAAACTGGCCGCCTTGGTCGAGAAAGCCGATTGAAATGAATAACGAAACCCCCTCATCCCCCCGCATGGACCGCGAGGCCCTGATCGCATCCCTTACCGAAGACGTGACCCCGGTAAAGCGCGTGAAGCCCGCCAACGGCGCGATGCTGATCGGCTTTGCGACGATCGTTGCCGCGATTGTCTCGATTGCGATCTTCGAATTCTGGACCGGTATGGTGTCGGGCGAGGCGTCTGGCTTCTTCTGGATCACCAATGGCCTGCTCATGGTGCTGGGCGCGGCAAGCACGTCCGCTCTAGTCGCCTCGGCCCTGCCCCGCGTTGGAACGCGCGCCAATGCGCCGTTCTGGAGCGCGGCGATGCTGGCCGTGATGCCGGTCGCAGCGCTGCTGACGATGTTCTCTATCGAGGCGACGCACGATCATTCGGCGAGCGCCTTTGCCGACCCGGTCCTGTGGTATTTCGAATGCGCAGCGTACGGTTTCAGCGCCGGTCTGCTGGTTGCGACCGCGGCGGTGATGTTCCTGCGCCAGGGAGCGCCCGTTTCGATAGAGCGTGCAAGCTGGCTTACCGGCCTTGCCGCCGGGTCGCTCGGGTCGCTGGCTTACGGGATTACCTGCCCGCTCGACACGCTCTCGCATGTGGGTATCGTCCATGTCCTGCCGGTCGCGATCTCGGCGGTGGTCGCCCGCCTCGTGGTGCCACCGCTGATCCGCTGGTAGATCGGACAGACGACAAGACACAGATAACAAGACAGGGCACCCCGGCGCGTTTCCTACATCGCGCCGGGGTGTTATTGTGTGCCGGTCATGCAAAGGGTCGCAAATCTGCAAAACCGCCGCCATATGGTGATGCGAACAGCGCCAAAGGTGACACTTTGGTCGGCTAAGGTGACACATATGCTATTTTCCCCTGGACCGTGTAACATGCGGTCCACTTTCAGGAATCAGGTCAGTTAGATGAACGCAATCCGCCCCTGGCGAACGGTTGAACGGCGCGAATGCCGCCAGATCATGGTCGGCAATGTGCCGGTTGGCGGCGATGCGCCGATCACGGTGCAGACGATGACCAACACGCCGACAGAAGACGCCGCCGCAACGATCGACCAGATCCGCCGCTGCGAGGATGTGGGATGCGACATCATCCGCGTCTCGTGCCCGACAGAAGAGGCGACCGCCGCCATGCCGCTGATCACGCGCGCGGCGAACATCCCGGTCGTTGCCGACATCCACTTCCACTACAAGCGCGCTCTCGAAGCCGCCGATGCAGGGGCGGCATGCCTGCGCATCAATCCCGGCAATATCGGAGGTTCCGACAGGGTCGCCGAGGTCGTCCGCGCCGCAAAGGCCAATGGCTGCGCGATCCGCATCGGCGTGAATGCAGGCAGCCTGGAAAAGGACCTGCTTGAGAAGTACGGTGAGCCTTGCCCCGAAGCGCTGATCGAAAGCGCGCTCGACCATATCAAGCTGTTGCAGGATCACGACTTCCACGAGTTCAAGGTGGCGGTGAAAGCCAGCGACGTGTTCCTCGCGGTCGCCGCCTATCACGGCCTTGCCGACGCGGTCGATTGCCCACTTCACCTTGGCATCACCGAAGCGGGCGGGTTGATTGGCGGGACGGTCAAGTCCTCCATCGGCATGGGATCGCTGCTGTGGGCGGGGATCGGCGACACGATCCGCGTCTCGCTCTCTGCCGAGCCGGAGGAAGAGGTGAAGGTCGGCTACGAAATGCTGAAGGCATTGGGCATTCGCACGCGCGGAGTTCGCGTGGTCTCGTGCCCCAGCTGCTCGCGTCAGGGCTTCGACGTCATCCGCACGGTCGAAACGCTGGAAAAGCGGCTTGAGCACATCAAGACGCCGATGAGCCTCAGCGTGCTCGGCTGCGTCGTCAACGGACCGGGCGAGGCGCGCGAGACCGATATCGGTCTTACCGGCGGAGGCTCTGGCAAGCACATGGTCTACCTCTCGGGCGTCAAGGCGCACACGATCGAGGACGAGGACATGCTCGACCACATCGTTCGCCTCGTCGAGGAAAAGGCCGCGAGGATCGAAGCAGGCGAGGAGGTCGCCTTCGACCCGCATGCCACCGAAGTCCAAGCCGACGAGTAACCACGCATGATCAAGCCGATCCTTGCAGGCCTTGCCGCTGCATTGCTGGTCACCGGCTGCGCGACCGTCGCCGACACCGGCGGTCATGCCGCTCACGATTACCCTGAGGCGCGTTCCTACGCCGTATCCCAGAACGCGATGGGCGATGTCGATGCGGCACTTGCGCGGGCTTTGGACAATGACAAACGCGTTCTGCTGGTGATGGGCGCGAACTGGTGCCACGACAGCCGCGCGCTCGCCGGATGGCTGACTAGCGAGCGGATCGGCCCGCTAGTGGACGAGCAATACGAGCTGGTCTTCGTCAATATCGGAATGCCTCAGCAAGGCGACGGACACAATCTGCACATCGCGCAGCGCTTTGGCCTCGACGATCTGCCCGGTACGCCCAACGTGCTGGTGCTGACCGCAGACGGCACGCTGGTGAATGCCGACACGGCAACGACCTGGCGCAACGCAGCGAGCCGCAGCGAAGACGCCATTTACGACGAGCTGGCGAGCCTTGCGGGATAGCCAGACGGCCCGATCGTGATTGAGGCGCTGCTGCTCGCCGTCGCGCTGGCAATGGATGCTTTCGCGGTGGCGCTTGCCCAAGGGGCGCGGTTCCGTCCCGATATCGGCCCGGCCCTCAGGATCGCGCTGGTCTTCGGCTTTGCGCAAGGCGCGATGGCCGCGCTCGGTTGGGCGCTTGGCGAAGCGGCGCTGGTGTGGGCCGGGGGCCTATTCCACTGGATCGCCTTCGCCTTGCTGGTCATCATCGGAGGCCTCATGCTGCGGGGCGGAGGAGAGGACGAGGCGCGCCCGCTCATGGGCGTCGCCGCGTTGCTTGGAGCAGCGCTCGCCACGTCGATCGACGCGCTTGCCGCCGGAGTGGCGCTGCCCGAAATCGCACTTGATCCGCCGATCACGGTCGCGTTGATCGCTGGCGCGACGCTGGCGCTTTCGCTGGCCGCGGTGCAGCTGGGCAAGATAGCAGGCGAGCGGTTCGGTCGACCGGCGGAGATATGCGGAGGCCTGATCCTGATCGCGCTGGGTTGCAAGATCGCCCTCGAACACACAGCTGCCATCTGATGCTTCACGTCGTCCACCACGCCGACTACATGGTCCCGCGTCCGGCAAGCGGGTCGTTCAACTTCGACAAGTACTACCTCGTAATGGAAGAACTGCGTGGATCGGGCGCGCCGATTACCGAACACGCACCCGATCCCTGCCCGCGCGAATGGCTCGAAGCGGTGCACGATCCCGCTTACGTCGATGAGGTCTTCAATGCTCAGGTTCCCCGCGCAAAAGAGCGCCGCATCGGCTTTCCGGTGACGACGCGCATCCGTGACCGGGTTCGGCACACCAATGGCGGGACGTGGCTCGCAGCGCAGCTTGCCATGCAGCATGGCTATGCCGCCAACAGCGCGGCGGGCAGCCACCATGCACTGGGCGATACGGGCGCAGGCTACTGCGTTTTCAACGACCTAGCCGTCGCCACCAACCGCCTGATTGCACAAGGCGACGCGGCGCGGGTCCTGATCGTCGATCTCGACGTCCATCAGGGGGACGGAACCGCAAGCCTGCTGGCCGGGCGAGAGGACGTGTTCACGCTCTCCGTCCATGCCGAGAAGAACTTCCCGGTGCGAAAGGCGCGCTCCACCCTCGATATCGGCCTGCCTGACGGGACCGATGATGATGGCTACATGGAAACGCTCGACAGGCATCTGCCAGGCATTATCGACAGCTTCGCGCCCGACTTCGTCTTCTACCAGGCAGGCGTCGATCCCCATGTCGAGGACAAGCTGGGAAGGCTCGCCCTGACCGATGAAGGGCTTATGCAGCGCGACCGCTTCGTCGTGCGAGAGGCGCGCAGGCGCGGCCTCGCGATCGCTTCGGCTCTCGGCGGCGGGTATGGCGATGACCAGCGCGTCGTTGCTGCTCGTCATGCGCGCTCGATGCTCGCAATGGCTGACGAAAATACGCAAGTGACGCTGGCGCCGCATCGGTGCTAGACGGCGACGGCGCAATTGCAAGCGAGGGGCGAGAGATACAGATGAGCAGCCAAGCAACCGACTACCTCATCATCGGAGCAGGCGCAGTCGGCCTCGCCTTTGCTGACACGCTGATCGACGAGGACCCCGACTGCCACATCACGATCATCGACAAGCACGTGGCCCCCGGCGGCCATTGGAACGACGCCTATTCCTTCGTGACCCTGCACCAACCGAGCGCGACCTACGGCGTCAATTCGATGGAGCTCTGCCCCGACCGGGTCGACACGCACGGCCACAATGCCGGCATGTACCCGCTGGCGAAGCACTCGGAGATCCTCGCCTACTATTCGAAGCTGATGAGCGAACGCCTGATCCCCAGCGGACGCGTCGCCTACCATTCGCTGACCGAGTATATCGGCAAGGACGCAAGCACCCACACGGCGCGGCACATCCTGTCAGGTGAAGAGATCGCATTCGATGTTCGCCGCAAACTGGTCGATGCGACATGGTTCAAGACCAGCGTTCCGGCAACGCACAAACCCGCCTTCGACATCGCGGAGGGGACGCGCTTTGCGATTCCGGGCGATTTGCCGGGCCTCTGGAAAGACACGCAGAACCTGCCGCAGCACTACGTCGTGATCGGCGGGGGCAAGACGGCGATGGACACAGCGGTCTGGCTGCTCGAAGCGGGTGTCTCGCCTGACCGGATCGACTGGGTGCGCCCGCGCGACAGCTGGATGTTCAACCGCAAGCTGCTGCAACCGGCCAAGCACCATATCGAGGACCTCATCCGCTTTCAAGTCGACCTCGCCGAATGCGCGGCATCGTCCGAGACCGGCGACGAGATGTTCGCGAAGCTTGGCGAGCGCGGCACGATGCTGCGGATCGACCCGGAGGTTACGCCCAAGATGTTCCACTATGCGGTCATCTCGGAAGCCGAAATTGCGCTGCTGCGCCAGATCACAAATGTCCATCGCGGCCGCCATGTCACCGCGCTCGAACCGCAGGCCATGGTTCTGGGCGATGACCGGATCGAACTGCCCGAAGACACGATCTTCATCAACTGCACCGCTACGGCAGTCCCCTTCGAACAGCGCGACAACCAGCGCCCCTTCTTCGAAGGCGACCTTGTAACCTTGCAATTGGCGCAGACGCCGTTCGTACCTTACAGCGCGTCGCTCGCAGCCTTTCTCGAAGCCAATTTCGAGACCGACGAGAAACGCAACGCACTGTGCCCGCCGGCCCCGCTAACCGATGCGACCGACACGTACCCATATGCGGTGATGGCGAACCTGATGAGCACCGCGATCTTGTCGAACAACGAAAAGACCAATGCGTTCAATGCGAAAAGCCGTCTTCATCCGACCGGACCCGCCGTGGCAGAGATGATCGCAAAGGGCGATCCGCGCCTTGCCGAACTGTCGAAAGTCGCCCCCGCAATACAAGCGAACATGCCCGGCATCATCCAGCTCGGCATGAAGGCAAAGGCGCTTCACGAAGCGAGTTAACAAAAGGCATTCACGGGAACCTCATGTTTGAGGTATGAGTAGTGTTGATATGAACCGCCGCGATCTCATCAAATCCGGCCTTGTCGCCGGTGCCGCCATGGCCCTGCCCGGCCTGCCTGCCAAACTCGCCGCGCAGCCTCGTGCCGGTAACCAGCGCGACCGCGCGCTTTTCGACATCGCCAAGCGCGAGCTTGACCGGGCTGGCGATGCGATCTGGAGGCGCGACATCGTCGGTATCGCCGATTTCGGCGTGCACTCGGCCAAGCCGCGCTTCTACTTCGTCAATCTGGACCGCGAGGAAGTGAGCGTTGCCCATTGCAGCCACGGCGCAGGCTCCGACCCTGAACATGATGGCTGGCTCAACAGCTATTCCAATGTCGAAGGCTCCAACGCGACGAGCAAGGGCGCATATGTGACGTGGGAATGGTATCAGGGCCGCTATGGCACCTCTGTGCGCCTCGGCGGGCTCGATCCGACCAACGATGCGGCGCTGCGCCGCTACATCGTGATGCACCGCGCCGATTATGCGGAACCCTCGCATGTCGATCGCTGGGGTCGTCTTGGCCGCTCGAACGGTTGCTTTGCCTTCGGGCAGGACGATTTCCGCTATGCGCTGATGAACCTGTCAGGCGGACGACTGCTATACGCCGACAGCATCGGGCTTCAGGCAGATGGCGCGATGCTGTCACGCGAACAGCAGCTGGCGGTGCTTCAGCCCGCCAAGCCGAACCTGACCCAGCGGTATAATCCGGGTGTCTACTAAGCCTCGCCGCGCGGATCGTTCTCGATCACGATGACTTCATCGTCGCTCTCGCCCGATCGGTTCGCTTCGCGCGGTTTGTCGAGGCTGGCGAGAACGGGTGCATCACGTCCATAGATGTCGTCGAAGGTGCGAAGCTCGCCCTCGATATCGACGCCCATGGTGAAATAGGTGATGTAGGCAGGAAGCTGCTTTTCGATCATCACCTTCGTATACTTGCCCGAGGTCGCGATTTCGACCGCCTCGTCACGGGTCGCGCCCTTGCCAAGGATTGCCATCGTGATCGCCAGCTCAAGCGCGCGTTCGGTGCGGATGCAGCCATGCGACAGAGCGCGGTTGGCGTTCGCGAACAGGTGCCGCGACGGGGTGTCGTGGAAGAAAATCGCGTGCGGGTTCGGCATTTCCAGCTTCATGCGGCCAAGCGAATTTCCAGGCCCCGGCTGCTGGACAACCGTGATCCATCCATTGCTGCCACGCGTGGCCGTATAGCCGTTGGCGCGCGCCCAGCCCGGATTGCCGAGCACGCGTTCGCCGAGCCCTTCGCCCTTCACGATTGATTGCGGCACTGTCCAGGTGGGATTGAAGACGACGCCTTCCACCATCTCTGCAAGCTGCGGGGTAGCGGTACGACCCGGCTTGCCGACAACCGTGCGATAGGTGCTGATGATGCGGTCGCGCACGGTCAGGCGAAGCTGAAATTCGGGCACGTTGGTGATGAGGTATTGCGTGCCAAGATCGCGCGCGAGCCAGCGCCAGCGGTCCATATTGGCGCGGATCAGCTTGCGCTTACCGGTCTCATCCGCAGGCGTCACCGCCAGTTCTTCGCGAAGGCGCGCATAGTCCGGGTGGGTGGGGTTCAGCTTGGCCAGCACGCCCGCGACATCGCCCGTTTCGAGAGCTTCGGTCAGCAGATCGCCGGTGCGATATGTGTCGCGGTCGGGATCGACGACGAACCATTGCACACGCGCAGACATCGGCGTGCGCCCATCGCGCAGATCTTCGACCAGCCAGACAAAGCTCTCCGACGCAGTCGCATCGAGCGTTTCCGAGCGGCCTTGCCCGACGAGCGCCTTGAGCTGGGTCAGATTGTATTCGGCAGGTTCCAGTCCCTCGGCCCCGATACCCTCTATCACGTCGATCAGGGCGTTGACCTGACTGACCTCCCATTCCTGAACCATCGGACCGGGAGGCGCGAGGTCGCCTTGGATCAGAGGCTCGGAAACCATGCGCGGGAACGCTTCATCGAAGCTGGCATCAGCAGGCGTTTCGGTCTGTTGCTGGCCTTCGGCGGACTGCGCCGGGGCCGGTGCGGCCTCATCCTGCGCGAGCGCCCCGCTAGCCAATAGAGCCGCACCCGCGACACCGGCTGCCAAGCTGCTGACCCAATTCTGCATGTTTCTCAATCCCTTTGCGCGCAGCCGTCTCACAGCCGGGCGGCGAATGCGCGTCGTCTTCGGATATACCCCGGTTTCACGAGCGCTATCAAGCAAATCAGCTTGCCCTCAGCTTAATCGGTGCACAATCAGAGCGCGCGCGATACGTGACGCAGACCCACACTGACACTAAAGCGAAGCGACGATGAGCGAGCCCTCTCCCCTCTCCCGGCTGATCCCCTTCGCCATCGCGGCGCTGGGCGTGGGATGCCTGTCGACCATGGACGCTTTCATGAAGGAAGCCGCGCTTGCGACAGGGACCTATACGGCCACCATCTTGCGCTCGCTCATCGGTGCGGCGATCATCGCGCCGTTCTGGCTTTGGCAGCGCACGGGCTGGCCTAAATGGGCGACGTTAAAGCTTCATATCGAACGCGGGATCATTTCGGCATTCATGGCGCTGACCTTCTTCTATGCGCTGACCAAGCTCCCGCTCGCCGAATCCATAGCAATCAGCTTCATCGCCCCACTGATCGCACTCTACCTGGCGAGGATATTGCTGGGAGAGGTGATCCAGCCCAAGGCGATCTTCGCAAGCCTGCTGGGCTTTGCAGGGACGATCGTGATCATCAGCGGCAAGATCGGGCAGGACAGTTTCGACAATGACGCAGCGCTTGGCCTTGCATCGCTGCTCGTCTCGGCGCTGCTGTATTCCTATAATTTCATCGTCATCCGGCGGCAGTCGCAAGTAGCAGGACCGGTCGAGATCGCCACCTTCCATAGCGGGGTTGGCGGCGCGGTTCTTTTGCTCGGCACGCCGTTCTTCGCGACGCCAATCGCTAGCGAGGCGATCCTGCCGCTGGTTTTTGCCGGGGTTCTGACCGTATGCGGCGCCATGGCCTTTGCGTGGGCATACGCAAGAGCGGAGGCGCAGGCGCTGGTCCCGATCGAATATTCGGGCTTTTTGTGGGCGAGCGTGCTTGGCTGGCTCTTCTTCCGCGAGGCAGTCACGATCCCCACGATGGCGGGCACGGCGCTGATCGTGACGGGGTGCTGGCTGGCGACACGAAAGGGCCGCGCACGCCAGCCCGCACCCGCCTGAGCGTGCACGTGGGCAGATTCGACTAGCAAAAGGTCGCAAATCGGGCGCTTCCCCTTGACCTAGCCCCTTCTCTCTAGCAGTTGCAGCGACAGATTTTCCGCCCGCAAATGGGATCACATTCGCGGGCCCCTAAAAAGGATGGATACCCCATGACAGCCACCGGCAAGGACACCCTTTCGACGCGTTCCACCCTCGATGTGAACGGCAAGAGCTACGCTTACTATTCGCTCGCCAAAGCGGCCGATCAGCTGGGCGATGTGTCGAAGCTCCCGACCTCGATGAAAGTCCTGCTGGAAAACCTGCTGCGCTTCGAGGACGAAGGTTTCACCGTGGGCCGCGATCACATTCAGGCAATCGTCGACTGGCAGAACGACCCCAAGACCGGTAACGAGATCCAGTATCGCCCGGCGCGCGTTCTGCTGCAGGACTTCACCGGCGTGCCTTGCGTCGTTGACCTTGCCGCGATGCGTGATGCGATCAAGGCTCTTGGCGGCGATACGCAGAAGATCAATCCGCAGGTGCCTGTCGATCTCGTGATCGACCACTCGGTCATGGTCGACGAGTTTGGCCACCCCAAGGCGATGGAAGCCAACATGGCGCTCGAATATGAGCGTAATGCGGAACGCTACGACTTCCTCAAATGGGGTTCGAAGAGCTTCAAGAACTTCACCGCCGTGCCTCCGGGAACCGGTATCTGCCATCAGGTGAACCTTGAATATATCGGCCGCGGCGTGTGGTCGTCCGAAGATGCGGACGGCAACATGGTCGCCTACCCCGATACGTGCGTGGGCACTGACAGTCACACCACAATGATCAACGGCCTTGGCGTTCTGGGCTGGGGCGTCGGCGGGATCGAAGCCGAAGCCGCGATGCTCGGTCAGCCGATCTCTATGCTCATTCCCGAAGTTGTCGGCTTCAAGCTGACGGGCAAGATGGCCGAAGGCGTGACCGCGACCGACCTTGTGCTCACCTGTGTCCAGATGCTGCGCGAAGTGGGCGTCGTTGGGCGCTTCGTCGAATTCTACGGCGAGGGCGTTGCCAATCTCACCCTTGCCGACCGCGCGACCATCGCCAACATGGCGCCTGAATATGGCGCGACTTGCGGCTTCTTCGGCATCGACGACAAGACGATTGAATACCTGCGCCTCACCGGCCGCAGCGAAGAAGAAATCGCGCTTGTCGAAGCCTATTCCAAGGAACAGGGCATGTGGTTCGATCCGGCCAATGAGCCGGTCTTTACCAAAACGCTTGAACTCGACGTATCCTCGGTCGTCCCGAGCCTGGCCGGTCCCAAGCGCCCGCAGGACCGCGTGATCCTTCCCGAAGTTGACGAACTGTTCAATGGCGAGCTCAAGACCGTTTACAACAAGGCGGGCGCAGAGCGCACCCCGGTCGATGGCAAGGACCACGATATTGGCGATGGCGACGTGGTAATCGCCGCGATCACCTCGTGCACCAACACCTCCAACCCCGACGTGCTGATCGCAGCCGGCCTCGTCGCCAAGAAGGCGAATGAGCGCGGCATGAAGCCTAAGCCCTGGGTGAAAACCAGCCTTGCACCGGGATCGCAGGTGGTAACCGACTATCTCGAAAAGTCGGGCCTGCAGGACGATCTCAACGCGATCGGCTTTGACCTTGTCGGCTATGGCTGCACCACCTGCATCGGCAATAGCGGTCCGCTCGCGCCGCCGATCAGCGCCGCCATCAATGGCAACGACATCGTCGCGGCCAGCGTGCTTTCGGGCAATCGCAACTTCGAAGGCCGCGTCTCGCCTGACGTGCGCGCCAACTTTCTCGCCTCGCCGCCGCTGGTCGTCGCCTACGCGCTGAAGGGCACGGTGACAGAGGACATCACCACCACTCCGATCGGACAGGACCAAGACGGCAACGACGTTATGCTTGCCGACCTGTGGCCGACCAACGCCGAAGTCGCAGAGCACCGCGCGGCCAATATCGACCGCTCAATGTTCGTGAACCGCTATGCCAACGTCTATGACGGTGACGAGCACTGGCAGGCCATCACGGTTGAACCGTCGGACACCTATCAGTGGCGCGCCGGTTCGACCTATGTCGCAAACCCGCCCTACTTCGAAGGCATGGACATGACCCCTGCCCCGATCACTGACATCGTCGATGCAAAGCCGCTCGCGATCCTCGGCGACAGCGTCACCACCGACCACATCTCCCCCGCAGGTGCGATCAAGGAAGATTCGCCCGCAGGTGAATACCTCAAATCGAACCAGGTGCAGAAGAAGGACTTCAACTCCTACGGCTCGCGCCGCGGCAACCACGATGTGATGATGCGCGGCACCTTCGCCAACATCCGCATCCGCAACGAAATGGTCCCCGGCGTCGAGGGCGGATACACCACCTATAACGGCGAGCAGATGCCGATCTACGATGCTGCCATGAAGCACAAGGCGGACGGCACGCAGCTGATCGTCGTGGGCGGCAAGGAATACGGCACCGGCTCCTCGCGCGACTGGGCGGCGAAAGGCACGATCCTTCTGGGCGTTCGCGCGGTCATCGTCGAAAGCTTCGAGCGTATTCACCGGTCGAACCTCGTCGGAATGGGTGTTCTGCCGCTTCAGTTCGAGGAAGGCACCACGCGCGAAACGCTTGAGCTCGATTCGGACTGCACCTTCTCGATAAAGGGCCTTGCAGACCTTACGCCGGGCCAGACCGTGGAAATCGAAGCCACCCGCGGCGACGGCACGACCTTCACCTTCAATGCGCTTTGCCGTATCGATACGGCGAACGAAATGGAGTATTATCGCAACGGCGGCATTCTCCAATACGTGCTGCGCAAGCTCGCCGCTTAAGGAGCAGACATGATCGAATCGCGCCTTTTCCTGTCCTCGCTTACCGTTCTCGCCCTCGCGGCCTGCGCGCCGAGCAAGGATAAGGACGAGGGGCGCGATTCGGCACCGCCACTCGGCTACGAACTGGCGATGGCGAAAGAAGCCATCCCGGGCGTGGCCGCGACGGCGGCGGTGGTTGACCTGTCGGTCGATGAGCTTCGTGCCCGGCTCGATTCCGGCGGCACTCGCCTCATCGACGTGCGGACTTCGGAAGAGGTCGCACGCGGCACCATTCCCGGCGCGGAGCATGTCGCGCTTGACCAGTTCGATCCGGCAAGCCTCGACCTCAGCGATGGCCGCGAAGTCGTGCTCTATTGCCGCTCGGGCCGACGCTCCGCCACTGCAGGCGAGAAGCTGGCCGCTCACACTGGCAAGCCTGCCGCCCATCTTGGTGGAGGGATCCTTGCCTGGCAGGAAGCGGGCGAAGCGATCGAAACCCCCTAGGGTCACCGCAAAATCAGGCAGACAGCAAAAGGGCGGCTATCCCGTGGGGGGTGCCGCCCTTAGTCTTTCGAGGTCAGCGATGCGCGTGTAGTTTACGCGTCTGCCATTTCGACCTTGAACTTCTTGCGCCCGAGGATCGCCGCTGCGGCGAGGCCGAACAGGATCATCATCGGCGGTGCTGGCACTTCGGTGCCGCCGCTGCTCGACGAAGACGATGACGAGCTGGAGCTGGAGGACGACGAACTGCTGCTGTTGCCGCCGAAGCTGGACGTGCTGCCGCCCGAACTGCTGCTCGACGAAGAACCCGACGAGCTGGACGATGACGATCCACCGAAGCTCGACGTGCTGCCGCCTGAGGAGCTGGAGCTGCTCGAGCTAGAGCCCGAAGACGACGAGCTGGACGAGCCGCCATTGCTGCCGCCCGACGAACCACCCGACGACGAGCCGCTGGAGGACGACGAGGAACTCGAAGAGCTGCTCGACGAACCCGATCCGCCGGAAGAGCCGCCGGTCGTGGTGCCCGGATGACCGCTGGAGCTGCCGCCCGACGAGGAGCTGCTTGAAGACGAGCTGCTCGAAGATGAGGACGAGCTGGTCGAACTGGTCATGTTGCCCGAGCTACCACCGCTGGTCGCACCGCCCGAGCTGGAGCTGGACGAAGACGAGCTTGAAGAGGACGAGCTGGAAGAGCTCGACGAACCCGAACCACCCGACGAACCGCTGCTCGACCCGTTGTCACCGCCCGAGGACGAGCTCGACGAAGAAGACGACGAGCTGCTCGACGAGGAACTGCTCGACGACGAACTCGACGATACGTTGCCCGAAGAGCTGCTGACATTGCCCGAGGAGCTTGAAACGTTGCCTGAGGAGCTGGATACGTTACCGGAAGAGCTCGATACATTGCCCGATGAGCTTGAGACGTTGCCGGACGAGGTCGAGACCGCGCCGGTTGAACTGGATACACCGCCGGTCGAGGTCGAGACCGCGCCGGTCGACGTGGAAACGCCGCCGGTGGAAGTCGATACGCCGCCTGTGCTGGACGAAACAGCGCCGGTGGATGAGCTGATCGAGCCGGTTGACGAGGTCGAGGTCACGCTGCCCGATGTAGTGGTCGAGGATATCGTGCCGGACGATGTCGAGGCATCGACGTCGATGTCGATGTTGATGTCACCTGACGAACCGCCCCCCGACGTGCTTGAGCCGCCGCTCGAAGTCGAACTGGAACCGCCGCTGGTCGAGGTGCTGAAGCTGCCCCCGCTGGTGGTTGAGCTGAAGTCGCCGCCCGAAGTCGTGGTCGTGGTCGAAACGCCGAGATCGCCCGAGGACGATCCACCACCGCCGAAGAAACCGCCGATGAAGCCGCCTCCGAAACCGCCGCCAAAGCCGCCTCCGAAACCGCCGCCGAATACCGGGCCGCCAAAGCCGCCGCCGCCGCCGGTGATGGGCGGAAGCGGGGGAAGCGGAGCAGGTGCGTAGGCGACTTGTGCGATCGGCGGGCATTCAGCCGCGTCGATATATGCGCTTGTCGCGCCAGCTGGGAGCGGGCCGCCACCATAAGCGACCGATCCTGCGCCAGCGCCGCCGAAGCCGCCGGGGATTGGCTGACATTCGATCGTGCGCTCGACAATGCGGCGGCGACGATCGGGTTCAGGAAGCGGAGGAAGTTCGCGAATGCGCGGCTGATCCTTGACGTAGATCGGCTCGGGCATGCCCTTCACTGCGATCGGCTGCGTCTCGACAAGCTTGCCATTGGCATCTGTTGTGAAGCGGGGCTGGTCGGTGTTCATCGGCTCTGCGACGCGCACTGCTCCACCCTGCAGAAGGGCGATGCCTGCAGCGGTTGCTGCGAGCTTCGCTGTTGCGAGTTTGATCGACATAGAACCGAACCTTGTTTGCCTGTCTTGGCTGGATGCGGCCCACCCGCAACTTCACCAAATCCAATACTGTCATGGGATTGAAGTTCGGTTCACGGCAATGTGGTTAACCATGTTTGGCGCGCGTTAGCGGCCTTGAAAGCCCGGATTCGGCGGGTTTTCGGGGGCGCTGTCCCGTTTTGACACCGAAAACGGGAGTTTCGTTAGTCGCTTTCGTCGAACATCGAGGGCTGAGAGCCGCTGCGCGAGACGGGTTTTGCGACTCCAAGATGCTCCCATCCGGCATCGTTCAGCATGCGCCCGCGCTCGGTTCTGGCGATCAGGCCAAGCTGGATAAGGTAGGGTTCGATCACTTCTTCGACCGTGTCGCGCTGCTCCGCCAGTCCCGCCGAAAGCGCGGCCACGCCAACCGGACCGCCCTTGTAGGTTTCGGCGATCATGGTGAGGTAGCGGCGGTCCATCGCATCGAGCCCGAGCCGGTCGATCTCGAGCCGGGTGAGCGCGTCGTCCGCCATCGCGCGGGTCACGGTGGCTTCCCCTGCAACCTGGGCAAAGTCACGCACGCGTCGCAGCAGCCGCCCCGCCACGCGCGGCGTCCCGCGCGAGCGGCGAGCGATCTCGCGCGCGCCCGCAGGGTCCATGTTCAGCCCCAGCAGCCGCGCGGCCCGGTTCACCACCTGGTCAAGCTCCTCATGGGTGTAGAACTGCAGGCGCACCGGGATACCGAAACGGTCGCGCAGCGGCGTTGTCAGGAGGCCCTGCCGCGTCGTTGCCCCGACCAGAGTGAAGGGCGGCAGGTCGATCCGCACGCTGCGCGCAGAGGGGCCTTCGCCGATGATGATGTCGAGCGCGCGGTCCTCCATCGCGGGGTAGAGCACTTCCTCGACCACCGGATTGAGGCGGTGGATCTCATCGATGAAGAGCACGTCGTGCGGCTCAAGGTTGGTGAGCAGCGCGGCGAGGTCGCCCGCCTTGGCAATCACCGGGCCGCTGGTCGCCCGAAACCCCACGCCAAGCTCGCCCGCGACGATCTGCGCCAACGTCGTCTTGCCCAGCCCCGGCGGCCCGTGGAACAGCGTGTGATCCATCGCCTCCCCCCGCGCGCGCGCTGAATCGATGAAGACGCGCAGATTGTCCTTGGCCCCCTCCTGCCCGATGAACTCGGCAAGCCGCTTGGGCCGCAGAGCGGTGTCCGGGTCGCCGGGCTGGTTCTCGCCAGAGTGGATGGGAGCTGCTTCGGTCATTCGCAGAAAGCATCCGCCTGGGAGCTCATGTCACCGATATTTATCCGCACCGTGGGAATGTCGACCGCGCCAGCGTCGGCAAACTCCGCCATCATATCCTCATCGACTGCCCAAATGTCCTCAAGCTCTGCGTACCCGCGCTCCGCACTGGCAAGGCCATTAAGCCCATATCGAGTGCCATTAACTTCAACCCAGCGAGCCATTTGCGTGCAGCCCAACCGCCCGCTTTCTACCGTGAGCGGCCACGCCAGTCCTGCAGCAGCGAATCCCTCTCGGGTCACGAGAGAGGGATCATTTGCCTCCATGCTTTCTGCTGGTGCGTCTTCATTGGGAGCGACGCCGCAAGCGGTCAGCACAAACAAGGAGACGAAGATGGTAGTCCGCATTCTGGTTCCCTCCTCAAAACGGGTTCACCGTATAGCCCTGCTGCTGGAGCAGCGCGTGGGCGGTCATGGCGGAGAGCTGCATCTCAACGCCCTCGATCAGCTCGTCGGGATTGACGCCGCGAGCCGCCGCGCTCTGACCGCACAGGATGAAGCGGACGCCGCGATCGAGCATTGCCTGGATCATCGCCTCGGACACGTTGCCCTCGCCGCTCACGAGGTCGCCTGCCGCGCGGCCATGCACGACCACCACGAGCTTGATCCGGTCTTCGGGCACTCCGGCTGCGACGTGCATGTTCATGAAGCGGGCTGCACTCTCGAACCCGCGATTGCGCGCGCCATCGTCGGCGGCGGTGGCGACGTCGAAGGCGATCTCGAAGCGGGAGAAGCTGGGGATCGGCTCGGCAGTCGGGACCGGCGCGTGCGGGCCGAATTCATCGAAGACGGGGCCGGTCGCGAAACCCTCTCGGCTCGCCTGTTGGGCAGAGAGGGGACTTGCGATGAGCGTTGCAAGAGCAAGGGCGAGAGCGTGTTTCATGATGCTGCTTTCTTGAGGGCAACGCGGATGAGGTCGCCTTCGGGTGCATCCTCACCCAATTCGGCGGTGGCGCGGGCAACGGCTTGTGCGGCGATGGCGGGTTTGAAGCCGAGGTTTTCAAGCGCGCTCACCGCATCAGCGCTCGCCGATCCCGCCGGATTTGCCGCTCCCACCGCAACGCCTGCCAACCCGCCTCCGGGCAGCGCGCCGGCCTTGTCCTTGAGCTCGTTGACGATCCGGCCTGCCAGCTTTGGCCCCACACCGTTCGCCCGCGCGACGATCGCCGCATCGCCCGCAGCGCAGGCATCGCGCAATTCGCCGGTCGAGAGCGCCGACAGGATCGCAAGGCCGACCTTTGACCCAACGCCCTGGACCTGTGTCAGCAGGCGGAACCAGTCGCGCTCTGCGCTTTCCGCAAAGCCCAGCAGGCGCATATCGTTCTCGCTCACCTGAAGGTCGGTGTGGACGGTGCACGCCTCGCCCACTTCGCCCAGCGCCGCAAGCGTGCGTGCCGAGCAGTGGACGAGATAGCCCACGCCAGACACATCGACGATGGCCCAGTCCTCGCCGGTTTCGTCCAACCGTCCATTCAGCTTTGCAATCATGGTTTGTTCCTGCCGCATTGCATCGTCAAGCGCCAGCCCTCAGCGCCGCTTATCGCCAGCGCAGGGTGGACCACGCATCGGTATGCTTTGAAAAACTGCGAAACCTGAGCAAGTCCCTCTTTCAATGGCGCAATTTGGAAAATCCGCTGTTGGATGTGTGACTTTCCGGTTTTCGTCCGCATTTTTCGCTCCGCCACGGCCTTATCCGTTCATCATGATCGCACACCATATCGTCGCGCCTGCGTGTAGGAAATCGGCTGAATTCTCGACAGGGCCGCCGCTTTCGCTAAAGGCTTGGGGACATGAGCTTCAACACTTTCGGACGGTCCCTGCGATTCACGACATGGGGGGAAAGCCACGGTCCCGGCCTTGGCGTGGTGCTGGACGGGTGCCCGCCGGGCATTCCCTTGCGCGAAACCGACATTCAGCCCTTCATGGATGCGCGCAAACCGGGCCAGAACAAGTTCACGACCCAGCGCAAGGAAGCCGACGCGGTGCGGATCCTGTCGGGCGTCTTCACCACGTCCGAGGGCGATCAGGTGACGACCGGCACGCCGATCCACCTGATGATCGAGAACACCGACCAGCGTTCGAAGGACTATTCGGAGATCGCGCAAAGCTATCGCCCCGGTCATGCCGATTACACCTATGACGCGAAATACGGCATCCGCGACTATCGCGGCGGCGGTCGGTCAAGCGCGCGCGAAACCGCAGCGCGCGTGGCGGCGGGTGCGGTCGCTCGCCTGATTATCCCGGAAGTCACGATCACCGGCTTCGTATGCGAGCTTGGCGGCGACCGGATCGAGCGTGATGCGATCAATTACGACATCATCGACCAGAATCCGTTCTTCTGCCCGGACAGCTGGGCGGCGAAGCGCTGGGAGGAACTGGTCGACCTTGCCCGCAAGAATGGATCGTCGCTGGGTGCGGTGGTCGAATGCGTGGCCGAAGGTGTGCCCGCAGGCTGGGGCGCGCCGGTCTATGCCAAGCTCGACAGCGAGCTTGCCGCCGCGATGATGAGCATCAACGCGACCAAGGGCGTCGAGATCGGCGACGGCTTCGAAGCTGCGCGCCTGACCGGCGAGCAGAACGCCGATCCGATGCGCCCGGGCAAGGACGGCAAGCCGATCTTCGCCAGCAACCATGCCGGCGGCACGGCAGGCGGTATCTCTACAGGACAGCCGGTCGTGTGCCGCGTGGCGTTCAAGCCGACCTCCTCGATCCTGACGCCGGTGGATTCGATCACTTCGGAGGGAGAAGCCACCAAGGTCCGAACCAAGGGCCGCCATGACCCCTGCGTCGGCATTCGCGGCACGCCGGTGGTCGAGGCGATGATGGCGCTGGTCCTGGCCGACGCGAAGCTGATGCACCGGGCGCAGGTGGGGTGAGCGATAGCGCGTACAATCACGCGCTCAGGTGGGTGAGCGGTAGCGCCTTTACCGGAACAGATGCCGGTATGTATATTGCTCAGCCGCCCATCTGAGGCCGAACCAGAACGGTGCAATCCAGACGACGCAGACGGCGGCCTTGATCGCTCGGGCTTCGAAGCTAGTGTCCTTTGCCTCCGCGAAAATGGCGCTCAACGCGAAGTAGCCCTGCAACCACAGCGCTCCAATTGCGACCAGAGCGAGATAGGTCAACGCCATCTGGCGCGTGGGCACGATTTTCAGCTCCGAGCGCATGAGGCTGCGCACGGTCGAAGTCGAAGCGCTGATGCCCCAGCTCCACCAACCGATCATCACAATGCAGCCGATGAGGTGGAGCCACCACCTGGCCGGATCGTTCAGGAATTCGACCGTCGCGGCAAGCAGCCCGCCGATAGCGAAGAGGTTGAAGAAAGTCGGGCGCATTTCATCGCGCGCCTCGCGCATCACCCAAGTGACGATATCGCTCTTTGGCAGATCGAGCCAGAAGCCGGTGCGCACATTTTCCGGGCGCTCTTCCCACGCCTCGGGCCCGTCCATCACTTCCTTGCCCCAGATCGACCTCAACAAATCGCGGTGAGGTTTCCAGGGTGGATTGTCGATCCTGGCGACGAAGGCTCGCATTTCGTCATAGTCTCTCTTGTGCAGGGAATTCGCGTCCCAGGCTATCTTGCGCCGCTTGTAGCCCTTGGCCGCGATCCGCTTGGCGATGTATTCGACCATCGCTGCCTCGTCGCGGTCGTAGATCGGCTCACCCTCGGCGAGCTTCATCAGCTCCCATTCAGGGCAGGCGTGCCAGAAAATGTGGAGTGCAGTTGCCATCTCGCACTGTTCCTGCCGCGCGATCCAGTAGAGCGGTTCGATATTGTCGCTCCAGTTGAAGCCGATTGCGAAGCGATGCCAGTCTTCGGGCGTTCCCTTGTCGAGCCAGTCCAGCCGCTCGTCCGTTTGCGCCTGATAGTCGCCCCCGGCGGGCACGGTGGTTTCCCATGCGCGGCGGCGCAGTTCGTCCATGTCGAAAACGGCATCGGCAGCAGGCATCGCGTTCCCCTTCGCGCAAACGATTGTGCGGGAAGGGTTTTAGACTCGTAATTGTTACCTCGCCGCTAACCGCTCGCGCATACGGGGTTCACGAATGCGTCATGACTAATGCGCATGTTGACGCGGGCGTTCTTCACGGCGAAGGACAAGGACACGCAGCGTCCTCTGGCTGCGCGGGAGAGAATTTACACGCCATGGCAAGATCCGACCACGATCAGAACCCCAGTCAGGATCGCATCGACACCGACAATCCGCGGGCCATCGCTCGCACCCTTGCCCGTTTTCGCACCCCGCGCGCGAGCCGCAGCGGGTGGGAGCTTGCGGTCACCTTCCTCCCCTTTGCGGCCACTTTCGCCGCCATGCTGTTCGCGGTCGAGGCGGGGTATTACATCGCGCTTTTGCTTACTCCGGTCGCCGGGCTGTTCCTGCTCAGGCTTTTCATTATCCAGCACGATTGCGGGCATGAGGCGTTCTTTCGCAAGAAGGGGAGCAACAACTGGGTCGGGCGCGGGATCGGGGTGTTTACGCTGACCCCGTACGATTGCTGGCGGCGCAGCCACGCGCTTCACCATGCGAGCACGGGCAATCTCGACGCGCGCGGGTTCGGCGATGTCGATACGCTGACGGTCAATGAATACATGCAGAAGGGGCGGATCGCGCGCGGGTTCTACCGGCTTTATCGCCACCCTGTCGTGCTGCTTGGCCTTGGGCCTGCCTACCTGTTCCTGCTGCGCCACCGCCTGCCCGTCGGACTGATGAAGGCGGGCGCGATCTATTGGGTGAGCGCGCTGGCGACCAATGCGGTGACCGCCGCGATCCTGGTCGGCCTCGCTTTCGCTTTTGGCATCGCGACGACGGCGCTGGTCTTCGTGCCCGTGCTGGTAACAGCGGCCTCGATCGGGGTCTGGTTGTTTTACGTCCAGCACCAGTTTGACGAGGTCGCATGGGACAATCGCGAAGACTGGGAGTTTCACGCACATGCGCTTGCGGGCAGCTCCTATCTCCATCTGCCCGGCTGGCTGCACTGGTTCACTGGCAATATCGGGATCCACCACGTCCATCACCTGATGAGCCGTATCCCCTTCTATCGCCTTCCCGATGTGCTGAAGGAATATCCAGAGCTGGCCGAGGTCAATCGCATCACGCTTAAACAGACCCCGCGCCTGTTCCTGCTCGCCTTGTGGGATGAAGAGCGAAAGCGGCTGGTGAGTTTTCGCGAAGCCAAGCGGATCACGGCAAATATGTGAAGAGGGTCGTTCTCACCGGATCTTCGGGCCGCATTGGCCGCGCGATATTCGGCGCGCTTGCGAGCGAATATCGGGTTGCCGGCATAGACCGCAACACCTTCTCCACCACGCATATCGTAGGCGATTGCGCTGAGCCAGATGTGATTGCCCCTGCGCTTGAAGGGGCCGATGCGGTGATCCACACAGCAGGCCCTCACGCCCCCCATGTCGGCATCCTGAGCGATGGGGAATTCGAGCGCGTCAATGTCGAAGGCACGCGCACGCTATTCAATCTTGCCGCGAAGAGCGGGGTCAAGCGCTTCGTCTACACCAGCACAACCGCGCTTTACGGCAATGCCATCGTGCCGGGCGAATGCACCTGGGTGACCGACGAGACCCAGCCCGCACCAAAGAGCATTTACCACCGCACCAATCTTGCGGCGGAGGCGTTTCTTGAAGAAGCCGCCTCCCATGCCATGCCCGTGCGGGTGATGCGCATGTCGCGCTGCTTTCCTGAACCTGCTCCGACGATGGCGCTTCTCCGACTGCATCGCGGCGTGGATGCACGCGGTGTGGGGACGTGCCACCGGCTGGCGCTCACCCACGAAGGCGCGCCGTTTGAACGCTTCATCATTTCCGGCGCGACGCCTTTTGGCAAAGAGGATTGCAATGACCTCGCCGCCAGCGCTGCCGATGTAATCCGCGAGCGCGTCCCCGACCTTGCAAGGGCTTTCGATGCGCGCGGCTGGAGCCTCCCGGACAGCGTCGACAGGGTGTACGATGCAACGGCTGCGCGCGAGGCGCTGGGGTGGAAGCAGCGCTGGGGCTGGGAAGAGGTGCTCGCGCAGTGGGACCGCGACAGCATCGAAGTGCTTGCTCCCGAATAGTGCGCCGCGACCGGGACTGCGCACGCCCTCATCGGACTTTTCGATTGTTCCCGAAAGCGTGATTGAAAATACCGATCTTCGCAATCGCAACAATCAATTTTTGTGCAGCGCATCAATCACTATTTGGGTCGGGAACAAAATTCCGACCTCTCCATTTCACATTCAACTCTACGAGGAAACACACCCATGGGTATCATCGGTTCGACCATCAAGCCTTTCACCGCGACGGCCTTCAAGGCTGGCGAGGACTTCTACGACGTTTCGCAGGCAGACATCGAAGGCAAGTGGGCGGTTTTCTTCTTCTACCCGGCTGACTTCACCTTCGTATGCCCGACCGAACTCGAAGATCTTGGCGAAAAGTACGACATGCTTCAGTCGATGGGCGTTGAAGTCTTCGCCGTTTCGACCGACACGCATTTCAGCCACAAGGCATGGCACGACACTTCCGACAAGATCGGCAAGTTGAAGTTCCCGTTCCTTGGCGA
This sequence comes from Erythrobacter sp. KY5, assembly GCF_003264115.1. Classification (NCBI taxonomy): domain Bacteria; kingdom Pseudomonadati; phylum Pseudomonadota; class Alphaproteobacteria; order Sphingomonadales; family Erythrobacteraceae; genus Erythrobacter; species Erythrobacter sp. KY5. The sequence goes on from NZ_CP021912.1 coordinate 3,290,668, forward strand.
CCAGAACCACGTTCTTGCCAACAACTTCGGCGTGCTGCGCGAAGGCGTCGGCCTTGCCGATCGTGCGACGTTCGTTGTCGACCCCGACGGCGTGATCCAGATCATGGAAATCACCTGCGAAGGTGTTGGCCGGAACGCCAACGAACTGACCCGCAAGATCAAGGCAGCTCAGTATGTCCGCAACAATCCCGGCCAGGTTTGCCCGGCCGCATGGGAAGAAGGAAGCGAAACTCTTGCACCTTCTCTGGATCTAGTTGGCAAGATCTGAGTTTAGACAAAACAAGATAGGGCGCGCGCGGCTGACCTCCCCTCTCTCCCTCGCCGCGCGCCCCACCCATACCCGGCTTTAACCGGGTCGTTTGAAGCCCGGGGCCTGACCCTCCCCCTCCCCCCCAAAGTCAGGCCTCGGGCTCTTTTTTCCCAAATTTCAGGTTCGGCCCTGCGCGCCGGACCTCCCACGTTTTCTCAGGCAAAGGTGCACACCCATGCTCGACGCAAACATGCAGACCCAGCTCAAGCAATATCTCGCCAATCTTCGCGAGCCGATCGAACTCGTCGCTTCACTGGGCGACGATGAAAAGTCCGCGCAGACCCGCGAATTGTTGAGCGAAATTGCCGAATTGCACGAGATGGTCACCGCCTCGTTCGATGGCACGCATGAAAGGAAGCCCAGCTTCATCATTCGCCGTGCATCGGATGCGAACAAGTGGGTACGCTTTGCCGGCCTTCCGATGGGCCACGAATTTACTTCGCTGGTGCTCGCGCTGCTGTGGGCGGGTGGACATCCGCCCAAAGTTGACGCCGACCTTATCGAACAGGTTCGCGCGCTCGAAGGCGATTATGAGTTCGAGATGTTCTTCTCGCTTTCCTGCCACAACTGCCCCGACGTGGTGCAGGCGCTGACTCTGATGGCGCTCGAAAACACGCATATCACCGCCACCCTGATCGAGGGCGGCACCTTTCAGGATGAAGTCGAGGAACGCGGCGTGCTCGCGGTTCCCGCGACGTTCCTTAACGGCGAAAGCTTTTTCAACGGTAAGATGGAGCTCGCCGAAATCCTGTCGAAGCTCGACAGCGGCGCCGACGCCAAGGCAGCCGAGAAGCTTTCGGCGAAAGACCCGTTCGAAGTGCTGGTAATCGGCGGCGGGCCCGCAGGTGCGGCTTCGGCGATCTACACTGCACGCAAGGGTTTCCGCACCGGCATCGCGGCTGAACGCTTCGGCGGACAGCTTCAGGACACTCTCGGCATCGAAAACCTGCCGGGCACCTCCTACACCGAAGGGCCCAAGCTTTCTGACGATCTGAAGAAACAGGTAGCCGAGAACGAGATCGACATGATGGACCTCGCCCGCGCAACCGAGCTCAAGCCCGCTACCGAAGCAGGCGGCATGCACGAAGTGACGCTGGCAAACGGCGCAGTGCTCAAATCGCGCAGCCTCATCCTTTCGACCGGCGCACGTTGGCGCAACCTTGGCGTTCCGGGCGAAGCCGAATATCGCAACAAAGGCGTGGCCTACTGCCCGCACTGTGACGGCCCGCTTTTCAAGGGCAAGCGCATCGCGGTAATTGGCGGCGGCAATTCGGGCGTTGAGGCAGCGATCGACCTCGCCAAGATCGTCGGCCATGTGACGCTGATCGAATTCGACAAGAACCTGCGCGCCGACGAAGTGCTGCAACGCAAGCTGCGCAGCATGGATAATGTCGAGATCATCACCAGCGGCCAGACGACCGAAATCATCGGCGATGGAAGCCGGGTATCGGGCCTCGTGCTCAAAGACCGCACAAGCGGCGACGAACGCAGGATCGAACTCGAAGGCGTGTTCGTACAGATCGGCCTTGTGCCCAACACCGAATGGTTGGCGGATACGGGTCTCGAACTGTCGAAATTCGGCGAGATTGTCGTCGATGACCACGGCGCGACCAACCTGCCCGGCATTTATGCAGCAGGCGACGCGACCACGGTGAAGGACAAGCAGATCGTCGTCGCGATGGGCACCGGCGCAACCGCAGGTCTGGGCGCGTTCGACTACCTCATCCGCAACGAGCCAATCGACGAAATCGCCCAGGCTGCGTGATTGGCTTTGCGCTCGCCCATCCGGGCGAGCGTCCTCGGTGCGTTTCCCTCCGCTACGCTTCGGGGCACCTGCGAGCGCCCAGTCGGGCTTGCGATCGCAGATGCGATCGTTCCCTTACTGGTCAGCCATGTGGCGCCCGCCACGACGCCATCGGCGTCGCAAGGGCGACTGCTCGCCCGCAGCGGGGCCGCAGCCCAAAACCTTTTGGGCGGAGGCAATCTAGCGAGGACGAAACCGCGGAGGCGGTTTCGCACACAGATCGCAAAATCCAATCAATCTTCGCACTTTAATCGATTGGACTGATCAAGCCCGCTCCATCATTCTCCTGTCATCACGCTCGGATATTGTCCGAGTCCCCTGAGAGAGGAGAGAACTTCATGGACGCGAAAACTGGCGAAATGAGTGGCTGCCCATTCCACGGCGATGGCGGCACCCGCACGCTTCTGGGCCGCACCAACATGGACTGGTGGCCAGAAACCACCCAGCTGGACCTGCTGACCGAGGAAGGAAAGTCCGCCAATCCCTATGGCGAAGACTTCGATTATGCGAGCGCGTTCAACGCGATCGACTATCAGGCGCTGAAGGACGACCTTACCGCGCTGATGACCGACAGCCAGGACTGGTGGCCGGCGGATTACGGCCATTACGGTCCGTTTTTCATCCGCATGGCGTGGCACGCCGCAGGCACCTATCGCACGGGCGACGGACGCGGCGGCGCAGGCTCAGGTCAGCAGCGCTTTGCCCCGCTCAACAGCTGGCCCGACAACGGCAATCTCGACAAGGCGCGCCGCCTGCTTTGGCCGATCAAGCAGAAATACGGCAAGGGCATCAGCTGGGCCGACCTCTACATCCTCGCCGGCAATGTCGCGATTGAATCGATGGGCGGACCGGTCTTCGGTTTCGGCGGTGGCCGCGCTGACGTCTACGAGCCCGAAATGGTCTATTGGGGCACCGAGGAAAAGTGGGTCGACACGGGCGCGGAAACGCGCATCCAACCCGATGAAGGCCGGGCGCTCGAAAACCCGCTCGCCGCGATCCAGATGGGTCTCATCTACGTCAATCCGGAAGGCCCCGGCGGCAACCCGCATGACGACGAAGGCGCCGCGCGCGACCTTCGCGAGACCTTCGCCCGCATGGCCATGAACGACGAGGAAACGGTCGCTCTGACCGCAGGCGGACACGCTTTCGGCAAGGCCCATGGCGCACAGCCCTCCGACACGTTCGGCGGCGCTCCCGAAGGCGAGGCGCTCGAACTGATGGGCTTTGGCTGGCTCAACGATGCCGAGGAAATCGGCAAGGGCCACATCACCACTTCGGGCATCGAAGGCGCGTGGTCAAACAACCCGACCTCGTGGAGCCACGACTACCTGCGGCTGCTGTTCAAGTATGATTACGAACTGGTGCAAAGCCCGGCGGGCGCGAACCAGTGGCAGCCGATCAATCAGGAAGAAGCCGACATGGCGCCTGATGCGCGGGACCCTTCGAAAAAGGTCCCGACGATGATGACCACCGCCGACATGCAGCTGAAACGCGATCCCGAATACCGCAAGATCGCCCAGCGCTTCATGGAAAACCCTGAACAACTCGACGACGCCTTTGCGCGCGCATGGTTCAAGCTGTGCCACCGCGATATGGGCCCCAAGGTCCGCTATCAGGGCCCCGAAGTGCCCGAAGAAGACCTGATCTGGCAGGACCCGGTACCCGCCGGAACCGCGCCTTCGGACAGCGATGTCTCCGCGTTCAAGGACGCGATCCTTGGCTCGGGCCTTTCGGTCAGCGAACTTGTGAAAGCGGCCTGGGCGTCGGCTTCGACCTATCGCAGGTCCGACCACCGCGGCGGTTCGAACGGAGCGCGCGTGCGCCTTGCCCCGCAAAAGGACTGGGCTGCGAACGACCCCGAAGAACTGGCGAAGGTTCTGAGCACAATCGACGAGCATCGCGGTTCGATAAGCATGGCCGATGCGATCGTGCTTGCAGGTGCCGCAGCGGTCGAGAAGGCGGCCACAGATGCGGGCTTCAGCGTCTCGGTCCCGTTCACCGGAGGGCGCGGCGATGCCACCGACGAGATGACCGACGCCGAGAGCTTTGAGCCGCTGGAGCCGTTTGCCGATGGTTTCCGCAACTACCTCAAGACCAAGGCAAGCGTGAAGACCGAGGACATGCTGATCGACAAGGCGCATCTTCTGGGCCTCTCGATCCCCGAAATGACCGTATTGGTCGGCGGGATGCGGGCTCTGGGCGCGGTGAGCAAACATGCCGAGCACGGCTCCCGGATCGGCGTCCTCACCGACCGTCCCGGCCAGCTAACCCCGGACTTCTTCACCAACCTGCTCGACATGGGCACCCGGTGGGAAGTGGTCGATGGTTCGGGCGATGAAGAATATGTCGGCTCCGACCGCAAGACCGGTGAAGAGAAGTACCGCGCAACCCGCACCGACCTTATCTTTGGCTCCAACTCGCAACTGCGCGCGCAGTGCGAGGTATATGCCGAAAGCGGCAGCGAGGAGAAGTTCGTGCATGACTTCATCGCCGCCTGGAACAAGGTCATGAACGCAGGCTGCTTCGCCATCTGAGCGACTGTCTCAACCAGCCCCCCAGCCCTGACCGCGATTGCAAACAAGGTCAGGGTCGCAAGAGGCCTCCGGCTTTCCTCCGTCCAAGGAAAGGAAAACCGGGGGCCTTTCTCGTATGCGGGCGCAGCGCTATTGTCGGCACCTGGGAGCAGGACAGAGGAGACGCGGGTGCAACCGGTAACAGTCGTGAGAGCAGGTGAGGATCGGCGCGAGGCGGTGGTGCGCACGATAACGCTCGGCTTTGCGACCGATCCGGTGGCGCGCTGGGTCTGGCCCGATCCTGCGACCTATCTCGAAATCCAACCGCAATTCGTCGACGCCTTTGGCGGAAACGGCTTTGCGCATGACAGCGTCTACGAAACGCAATGCGGGCGCGCGGCCGCCATGTGGCTCCCGCCTGAGGTGGAGCCGGATGGCGAGCGCATGCAGATGCTCGCCGCGCAAAGCGTCGCTCCTGAGCGCATGGAGGAGATCGGCGCCTTCATGGCGCAGATGGACGATTTTCACCCCGCGGAGCCATGCTGGTACTTACCCATGATCGCGGCCGATCCTTTTGCGACGGGACAGGGGCTGGGTGCGGCGCTGATGAAACATGCACTCGCCGTGGTCGATGAAAGCGGGATGCCTGCCTATCTTGAATCGTCCAATCCGCGAAACATCTCGCTTTACGAACGCCACGGTTTTGAGGCGATTGGGGAGATCCAGCACGGCTCCTCGCCGGTGATGACCCCGATGGTTCGCGCGGCGCGCGCCTAGATCCAGCTTGCCGCCTTCAATTCGCTGACCTGCGCACGTGCAACCGGCGCTTCGATCCCGGTTTCAAGGACGAGGCGGACATTGCGCCCTTCGCGCTTGACGTCCTCGACCGCGAGGCGCGCAACCCACCAGCTGCGATGGACCTGCCGCCCTTCGATATGAGCGACATGCACCATCGCATCGCGCAGCCGCATCAGCACCAGCTCAGACCCCAGCGGCGTATGGACGCGCACGTAATGGTCCTCCATCTCCAACGCGATCACATCGCTGCCAAGTTCGGGCGACAACTGGTCGAGAAGCGGGTTTTCGGCCCGGCTCGCCTCGCTTGTGGCGGACCGCACCTCGGCGCTGCCACCGACCACGACCTCCTCGATCCGGTCTTTTGGCTTAGGCGGTTCCTCCCGGCTTCGCGCGCCCAGCACATTAAAAAGCAGCGTCACCGCTCCCCCTATTACGAAAACGTAGGAATAGGTCGTCAGCGCCTCTTCGAGCGGCGGCATCGGCGGCCAGTCGGGCATGAATTGCACGATGTAGACAAGCGCAGCCATCGGCACCGTCGCAATCAGCACTCCGACGAACCACAAGGGCGCGATCGGCAGATCGAGCGCCCTGTGAGCGCGATCGACAAAAAATCCCATCGGCGAATAGATTGCATAGCCCGCAAAGGCGAAGGCCAGCCACGAGATCAACCGCACGGCAAGAGGCTGATCAATCGAGCCGAAGGGGCCGATCACGGCAAGGAAGACGCCGATCACCGCCATGATGGCAAGATCGGACAAGGTCTTGCGCAGAAACAGCCTGCCCCTGCCCATATCCGTGCCCGTCGACTGTTCGCGTGAAGCCTGCGCCATGGCCCAGAAATGCCTGCCCGTTCGCGCTTCGTAAAGTGGCAAAGCTCGGCAATCTGCGGGTTTTGCGCGCCATTTCGCGAAGCGGCGCGCCGATCCGCGAAGGGGCGATTGCCGGCGAACGGGCGCGCGGCACGGTGGCTGCAACGCCTTACCCAAACGGAGAAACAGCTATGACCGCAGCCATCACCTCAAACCCCCTCGCAGCTCTCAAGCGTTACAACGAGCCTGCCGGCGTCATGGATCTTGGACCGGTGACGCGCGCTCTCGTGCTGGTGTCGGGCACGCTGATGACGGCGGTCTGCATTCTCGCCATCGCCCGCGCTTTGCTAGGCTTCACGCCAGACCAGCCGCATCTCGGAAACGTGGCGGTCATGTTCCATATCGTGACGGTTATTCCGTGCGTTCCGCTTGGTCTTTACCTGCTCATCGCTCGCAAGGGCACGCCGATGCACAAACAGCTCGGCAAGCTCTGGGTCGCCCTGATGGTCATCACGGCAACATCGACCCTGTTCATCCATGACGGCATGGCGCTTTCGTGGATCCACATCTTCGTGCCGTTCACCTATCGCGCTTCATGGCTGATCGTGAAGACAGCGCGTGCGGGCGATATCAAGGGTCACAAGGCGGAAATCGTCAGCCTGTTCCTTGGGGCGCTGATGATCCCCGGCATCTTCAGCTTCGCCATTCCGGGCCGTCTGATGAACGTGATGCTGTTCTGGTAAGCTACGATCAGCGCGGGCGCCTCAGCACAAGGTAGAGCGCGCCTTCGCCGCCATGGCGGATATGCGCGCGGCGGACCGCAGCGATGGCATCGGCGTGATGGCTCGCGGCAAGCCAGTCGAGCAGCTTGGCCCGGATCGCCCCGCGCTTGGTCGACCTGTCAGCAGGGTCGGCTGGCCGCTCTCGCCCCGCGATTACCAGGACCACGCGCGCTCCCATGCTGCGCGCCTGGTCGATCCCGTCCATGATCCGGCCATAGGCGGCATCGAGCGTGTGGCCATGCAGGTCGAGCGTGTAGTCGGGCGCGATCTGGCCTGCCTTGAGCTTGCGGTTCCAGTGCGAATCGAGACCCGGGTCAGGCTTTATGCGGCGCGGCGTCGCCGGCGCAGGTTGTGGGCGGGCCGTAGTAGCAGCCGCAGGTCTCGCCTTGGAAGGTGCGGGCTTCGGCGGGGCGGGTTTGGCTACCTGTTTCGCGGGCGCATCGGTTGCTGGCTGAGAGGGTACGCGCTTGCCCGGTAACGGCGTCACGCTTTGCGCAAGCGCCGCCCATGCGGTCTGCTCCGCTTCGCTAAGGCCGCGAGGGACGCTCATCGCCGGTCGTTGAGGCGTGCGACAGTGCCCTTGGGAAGCAACAGGAGCGCTCTACCGCGAGCGCTCATCCCGCCAGCGATCTCGCGGGCATCGGCGCCTGCACCCCAGAAGGTGTCGAAGCGGTTCGCTCCCTTGATCGCGCCGCCCGTATCCTGTGCGATCCAAAGCCCGTCGGCAACGTCGCGGTCAAGGTCGAGCCAGACCGGCGCTCCGAGCGGCACGAAGGCGGGGTCCGCCGCGACCGAAGCCTCGCGCCGAACGGGCACACCAAGCGCACCCAGAGGGCCATCGCCGTTCAATTCGCGGAAGAAGATCCAACTCTTGTTGAGGCGCATGAGTTCGCGGCCCTCGCGCGGGTTTTCGCGGATATAGGCCATGATGCCCTGCATCGATCCGGGATATTGCCCCGGCCCATCGCCGAGCAATCCGCGCTCACGCATGACGCCGCCAATGCCGGTATATCCGCGCCCGTTCTGTCCTTCATAGCCAATGCGGATGACTTCGCCCTCGGGCGTGCGGAGGCGGCCCGAACCCTGGATCTGCAAAAAGAAGAACTCGACCGGATCGGCTGCCCAGCCGATAACCCGCACGCGGCCTTCGAGAGCGCCATCCTCGATCTCGGCACGTTCGTAATAGGGGACGAAATTGCCGTCATCGTCATAACGGCCCAGCGGCGCGCGGCCTTCGCGTTCGGACAGGGGCGTATCGGCAGGCCATGATCGCACGAGGTCGTCGGGCATGGCATAGACCGGCACGTTATATCCGGGACGCCGCGTGCGGCTGCCGAGAATTTCCGGCTCGAAATAACCGGTCGCAAAGGCGTTGCCATCGCCGATGCGGGCGGTTTCGAAATGTTGCTGGAAAAAGCGCGGCGCATCGCCGACCGGCCAGTTGATCGCGGCCTCGCACGATGGGCGCCAGTCTGCGCCATAGGCGAGCCCGCTGCGGTCTTCGCGCGCGAGCAATTGCGGGCAGCTTTCGATGTAGCTTGCAAGCGCGGTCCCCGCATCTTCGCGAGACAGCTGCAATGTGCCGACACTTGGGCCGCGTATGACACCAGCCAGCGCAGCGTTGGCAGCGGCGCTGACGGCCGGTGGCGGCGTCATTACGACGGGACGCGGCGGATTGCTTTCGGGAACGAGCCGGACGCAGGCAGTGAGAAGGACAAGCGCGGTCAGCGCTGTGCCAATCCCTGCGCCGACAGATTTGAAACTGCGCGTTCTGGTGTCAGGCCCGCCGAGCCAGATCACCCCGGCATCAGACGCGCGCCCGCCCCACACGCAGGATCAGCCTTCGTCGGTTTCGTCGAGAACCCAGTTGGGATCGCGCGAGCCGATATTGCGGCTGAAGGTCCACACGTCGCGGCTTTCGATTGCATCGTCGAGCGAACCGGCGACCACGACGCCATCCTTGTCGCGCGTCACCGCTGCGATGTCGGCGACAAACAGCACCGCGATGCGGGCCATGCGACCGTCCATCGAAGCCGAGTGAATGCGGGTTTCCTCGATACGGATAAGCTTGTTTTCGAGCGTGTGCCCCGCTTCCTCACGCGCGTCGATGGCAGCGGAGAAACCGGCATAGACATCGTCATCGCACAATTCGCGCAGGGTTTCCTTGTCGCCTTGCCAGAAGGCTTCGAGGACCATTTCGTATGCGCCCTTCGCTCCGTCCATGAACTGGCCGATGTCGAACGAGCGGTCGGCATTGGCGATTTCACGCACGCCGCGCTCGACCGCAGGCATCACGCCTTCGAGTTCGATTGCGCGCTGGGGCGCAGGCTGTGCGGGCTGTCCGGCAACCGGCGTCTGAGCCTGAGGCTTGTCACCAGCGTCGAAGCGCTGCGGTACAGATTCCTCTTCATGCTCTGCACGGCGACCGAGCACGGAATAAAGCCTCAGCCCGAGAAAGGCCGCAATCATGGCGAGGATGACGATTTCTAGAATCACGTTCGTACCTTGATACCCTTTCGGTGCGGGGCCCTTTCGCTCGGGGGCGATGCACCTGATCTTGTCCAGACAACCATCTTTCTGACAGCTTCACCCTAACAATACATAGTTACGGCGCGTGTTCCAGCCAGATGCGTCTCGTCCCATAAATAGGCATGAAATTCAATTCGCCAACGTCAAATAGGGTGCAGTTCGGCGCGAAGTGGTGCCGTGATGGCGCAATCAAGGGTCGTCTTTCGCGCGACAGACGTTTGGGAGGCTGCCCATTGCTTGTCGCACCCGCCCCTGCTAGGCGCGCGCCCTTGACGAAATCAACGTTTTGCAAGGGGCCGGGCAACCGGGCTTGCACGGCGACATCAGACAAACTTACGAAAGACGCGACACATGGCCGAAGAAGGCGACATTCTCACCGACCTCAACAATCCGGGCGCAGGCGCAAATGGCGCGGACAACCAGCCGGCAGCCGGGATCATCACCCAGTATGTGAAGGACATGTCGGTCGAAAACCCGAATGCGCCCGAAGTTTTCCAGTGGACCGATGCGCCCAAGGTCGACGTGCAGTTCAATATCGGCGCTCAGCCCAAGGGCGAGCAGGTCACCGAAGTCGAACTGAAGATCAACGTCACCGCCACCACCGACAAGGGCCCGGCCTACATCGTCGAGCTTTCCTATTGCGGCCTCGTCGGCCTGCGCAACATTCCCGATGAGCAGGCGCACGCCTTCCTCTTCGCCGAAGCGCCGCGCATCCTGTTCCCCTTCGCTCGCCGCGTTGTTTCAGACGCCGTTCGCGATGCAGGCTTCCCGCCATTGAACGTCGATCCGATCGACTTCAATGGCCTTTACATCCAGCAGCTTCAGGCACGCCGCCAGCAGGAAGCGGGCGCAGGTGGCGACACCCCGCCGGCCCCTTCGGGCGACGCGTAAGCTGGACCTGAACGCGGGCCTTTAGGGATGAGCCTGCTCAAAAATGTCGGGACCATCGGGTCCCTGACTATGCTCAGCCGCATTGCCGGAATGGCGCGCGAGATGATCTTCTCGCGCGTCCTCGGTGCCAATGCGGTGACCGACGCATGGTTTCAGGCATTCATCATCCCCAATGTCTTTCGCCGCCTGTTTGCCGAGGGTGCGTTCTCGGCCGCCTTCGTGCCGATGTTCTCTAAGCGGCTGCACGGTCATGACGATCCGGAAAAAGGGCTGGAGGAAGCGCGTTCGTTCAGCGCCGATGTGCTGAGCGTTTTCCTCCCTGTGCTGATCGCTCTGGTCGCGGTTTTCGAGATCGCGATGCCGGGGGTAATCTGGCTCTTGAGTGAGAAGCCGGTCGATCCGGAAACCTATCCGCTTGCGGTCGATTTCGCGCGGATCATGTTCCCCTACATCATCCTCGTCAGCCTCGTGACGTTGTTTACAGGTATGCTGAACAGCGTCTCGCGTTTTGCGCCCGGAGCAAGCTTTCCGATCATCCTCAACATCGTCCTGATCGCGGCGCTGCTTACGGGCGAATGGTTTGCCGACAACACCGGGGCGAGCGTCGAGCAGATCGCCTACGGCATCGCGTGGGCGGTGACGGGCGCGGGGGTGATGCAGCTTGCGTGGCTCTACTACTGGACGCGGGTCGAGGGTTTCAGGCCAAAGCTGCTGTGGCCGCGCATCACGCCTGAAGTGAAGCGCCTCGGCATCATTGCTCTTCCCGCAGCGATTGGCGGCGGCGCGTATCAGATCAACACGCTGGTCCAGCTGTACTTCCTCAACCAGCTTGAGGATGGATCGGTCAGCTACATGAACTATGCCGACCGTCTGAACCAGTTGCCGCTCGGCATCATCGGCATTGCGCTTTCGACCGCGATCCTGCCGACGCTTTCGAAGTTCGTGGGGGGCGAGAACAAAGAAGGCGCGGACCGCATCCAGTCCGACGCAATCGAGCTTTCGATGTTGCTGACGATCCCGGCAGCGGTCGCATTGGCGATCTGTGCGGAAGCCTTCGTGACGATGATCTTCCAGGGAGGCCGCTTCGATCTTGCAGATGCGAGTGCGACTGGAGAAGTTCTCGCTGCACTCGTGCTCGGCCTTCCCGCCTATGTGCTGGTGAAGGTGCTGGTGCCCAACTTCTACGCCCGCGCCGACACCAAGACGCCGGTGGTCGCAGCCTTTATCTCGCTGGGCGTGTTCATAACGACCTGCATTCTCGTGCTCGACACCTATGGCGTCGTCGGGGTGGCCTTCGCCAGCGTGATCGGCGCCTGGATCAACGTGGCCTTCCTGCTCATCGTGCTGGCTGCGCGCGGGCATTATCGCATTCCGGGCGTGCTGCTTCTTCGCATCGCGCGGCAGGTGGTCGCCGCGGCGGCCATGGGCGCGGCCTTGTTCTACGCGAATGACCTGCTAACGGACTGGTATTCGGCAGGGCTCTTTGCCCGGCTGGGCGCGCTCGCGGCGCTCGTCGCGGCTGCCGCCATCGTCTATTTCGGCCTCGCTTTCGCCACCGGCGCCATCGACCGGCAGCGCATCGCGGCTCTAACCAAGAAAGCAAAGTGAAACCCATGCGTGTCGTCTCTGGCATCCAGCCCACCGGTAAACCGCATCTCGGCAACTACCTTGGCGCGATCGTCAATTACGTGAAGCTGCAGGACGAGGCGCATTCCGCAGGCGGCGAGTGTTTCATTTTCCTCGCCGACCTGCACGCGATCTCGCAGCCGCATGACCCGGCCGAGCTTACCCAGAATACCCGCGAGATGGTCGCGACGCTGGTTGCCTGCGGGGTCGATCCGGCGAAGACCATTTTGTTCAACCAGGCGCAGGTTCCCGCCCACGCTGAGCTGCAATGGCTTTTGAACGGCACGGCGCGCATGGGCTGGCTGGGTCGCATGACGCAGTGGAAGGACAAGGCGGGCAAGAACCGCGAAGGCCAGTCGGTCGCGCTGTTCACCTATCCCGTTTTGCAGGCCGCAGACGTGCTGCTGTATCAGGCGACGCACGTGCCGGTGGGCGAGGATCAGAAGCAGCACCTCGAGCTTGCCCGCGACATCGCGCAGAAGTTCAACAACGATTTCTGCCCCGAAGATGCGCCGCTTTTCACACTGCCCGAACCCTACATCCCCCCTGCCGCCGCGCGCATCATGAGCCTGCGCGATGGCACGGCCAAGATGAGCAAGTCCGACCCGTCGGACATGAGCCGCATCAGCCTGACCGACGATCCCGACACGGTGATGAAGAAGGTCAAGAAAGCCAAGACCGATCCCGAACCCCTTCCGTCGGAAGAAAAGGGCCTTGAGGACCGCGCCGAAGCAAAGAACCTTGTCGGCATTTATGCCGCGCTGACCGGCAAGAGCACAGCAGAGGTCCTCGCCGAGCATGGCGGACAGGGCTTTGGCGCGTTCAAGCCTGCGCTGGGCGAAGTGCTTGTGGAAACTCTGCGCCCGATCAATACGCGTTTTCTTGAGCTCAAGGACGATCAGGAGGCGCTCGACGCCATTCTTGCGCGCGGTGCTGCACAGGCGCGCGAACATGGCCTGCCGACGCTGGACGCCGCTTACAAGGCGCTGGGTCTGGTTAGGGGCTGACCATGCGCCTCACCGGCACCATACGGCCTAGGCCGGTCGGCGGAGAAAAATGTTCAATCCCCATTCAGCACAATAGGTTATTGTACATCGCAACAGTGATCGCCTGATCGATAGGGACATCATTGAGGGGGCGTCGCAAGGTTAGTAGCCGGGCCGCAGAAATGCGCCCGCGCGCAGCTTCGCCACGCATTTAAGGGAATGGCGCAAGGTCACTGGCACCAGCTGCCGGTGCATCCTACATTGGGATGCACTGGCGAAAAGATGAAGGATATGTCATGAACCGTATTGCTATGTCATCGCGTTCGAACCGTTTCCGTCGCTATTCGCGCCTCGCTCTTGCAGGTATCGCGACCGTGACGCTCGCCGCATGCGCCCCCTCTTTCAAGGCCGACGTGTCGCGCTTTCAGGCGCAATTGCCTGCGCCGCAGGGCCAGACCTTTGCCGTGGTTCCCGAGGATCCGCAGCTTGCAGGCGGCCTCGAATTCTCGCTCTATGCCGATATGGTTGCTGCCGAAATGGCGCAGCTCGGCTACACCCGCGCGGCGAACCCTGAAAACGCGAACCTCCTGGTCCGCTTCGATTATACGATCGACAATGGGCGCGAACGCATTCGCACACAGCCCGGTGTTGGCGGCTTTGGCGCTTTCGGCCCGTGGGGTCCATGGGGCGGCTTTGGCGGCTGGCGCGGGGGTTGGGGCTATGGCTTTGCCGATCCGTTCTTCGGCGGCTTTGGCGGACCCAATGTGCGCAGTTACACAATCTTCACCAGCGGCATCGATTTGCTGATCGACAACACCAGCACGGGTGAACGCGTGTTCGAAGGCCGCGCTGAAAGCGTCTCGCGCTCGAACCGGTTGCAGAACATCGTCCCCAATCTCGTTGACGCGATCTTCACAGATTTCCCCGGTAACAACGGTGAGGCGGTGCGCATCACGATCCGCGAAGATGGCAACGAAGTGAGAGCGCAGCGTTAAGGGCGATCGCGAACTTACATACCCATCACATCCACCCCGGACGGGGCAGAAAGGGCGGCGCAAGGGATCAGCGTCGCCCTTTTTCGTGACCATATGAGATCCGGTTGATCAGAGCTTCGCGTGGCCGCCGGTGGAGCCAAAACCGCCTTCGCCTCGCCCGGTCGCGTCGAGCTGGTCGACTTCGGCCCAGGCAGCCTGCACGACGGGTGCGAGCACAAGCTGCGCCACGCGATCTCCGCGCGCGATGGCGAAATCCTCGCGGCCGTGATTGATCAGCAGCACCTTCAATTCACCGCGATAATCGGAATCGATCGTGCCCGGCGTGTTGGGCACCGTGATGCCGTGCTTGAAAGCGAGGCCTGAGCGTGGGCGGACCTGGATTTCATACCCCTGCGGTATCGCAACGCAAAGCCCGGTGGCGACCGCGTGGCGCGCGCCCGGTGCGATGGTCACGTTCTCTGCGCTCACGATATCCATGCCCGCGCTGCCTTGGGTGGCGTATGTGGGCAGAGCGAGGCCCTCACCATGGGGGAGCCGCTTTACTTCGACTTGCACTGCGTCGCTCATTCTGCGGCTTCGGCTTTCAATGTTGCCGCGATCCGTTCGACCAGAGCCATCGCAACATCGCCCTTGGGCATCTTGTCGAGCTTCTCCACACCGTCAGCGGTGACGATGTGAACGAGGTTATCATCGCCGCCCATAACGTCGCCCGATACGTCGTTCGCAACGATCCAGTCGCACGCCTTGCGCTTGCGCTTCTGCTTGGCGTTGGCGAGCACGTCGTCGGTTTCGGCGGCAAACCCGATGACCAGTTCGGGCCGGTTCGATGCGCCCGCGAGGTTCGTCAGAATATCCGGGTTCTCGGTCAGCATGAGAGCAGGCGGAGCAGATCCGCGCTTCTTGATCTTTTCGTCGCGATATTCCTTGGGCCGCCAGTCGGCGACGGCGGCGACCATTATGGCGACATCGGCGGGCAGTGCGCGCTTGACGGCGGACGACATTTCCTCGGCGCTTTCGACATCGATGCGCTTCACGCCTGTCGGGGTCTTGAGCGCGACGGGGCCTGCGACCAGCGTCACATCTGCCCCCAGAGCAGCAGCGGCAGAGGCGATTGCAAAGCCCTGCTTCCCGCTCGAACGGTTGGCGATGTAGCGCACAGGGTCGATCGATTCCCAGGTCGGCCCGGCGGTGACCAGGACGCGGCGCCCTTCGAGCGGGCGGTAGGAAGCATCCACGTCAAAATTGCCGGTAACCTCCTCTTCGTCGGCTTCGATGGCCTCTGCCTTTTGAGGTGCGGCTCTCTTGGCGGCGATTTTCCGGGGCGCTGGTTTTTCTTCCTCGGGCGCCTCTTTTGCGGGCTCTTCGAATTCTTCGGGAGCCAGACGGCGGTCGTCGAATTCGTGATTGATGGCGTCAGGGTCGATCGGGGGCGCGGCTCTGCCCTTGCCCTTGCTCGCCAGAGGTGAGCCTTCGAGATCGGGATTGAACTCGATATCCTCTTCCTCGATCTCGATATCTTCGGGCAATTCCTCCTCGCCCAGCGCATCGAGCTCTGCCTCGATCTGTTCGGCGCTGCGTTTTTCGGTGGAGCGGTAGATGATCTTGGAAAGCAGCCCGCCAAGCCCGCTGCCCAGCGTCGAGCCGGTATCGTCTTCGGGTTCGAGCGCTTCGACCTCGACCTCTTCTGCAGGTGTATCGTTGGCCGCGACCGGCGCAGGCGCTTCCTCTTCGACCTCGATACCGAAATGCGCCGCGATCTCGCGCCAGATGGCATGCGGTTCGGGCAGGCGGCCATAACCAAACTCGCCGCAAGCCATCGCGCCCTCGTCCGGGTGGATGACCGTGACGCCGGCTTCCTTGAGCGACGCGACATTGCGCTGGGTGGAGGCGTGCTCCCACATCTTCACGTTCATCGCCGGGACCGCCATCACCGGCTTGTTCGTGGCAAGGATGAGAGTGGTCGCCAGATCGTCGGCAATGCCCGCGGCCATTTTCGCCATGAGATCGGCGGTCGCAGGGCACACGACGATAAGGTCGGCCTCACGCGACAGTTCGATATGGCCCATCTCGACCTCGTTCTTGAGATCGAACAGCGAGGTATAGACCTGATTTTCGGAAAGCGCGGCCAGCGACATGGGCGTCACGAATTGTTGCCCGCCCTTGGTCACGACGCAGGTCACATCGCCGCCGACCCCATTGGCGCCCTTGCGAATGAGGCGGACGAGCTCGCACGATTTGTAAGCCGCTATCCCGCCGCCTACGACCAGCAATATCTTAGGCCCAGCCTCGCTCACTACCCGGTCTTCCTCCACGTTCTTGGTCTGTCAGTTTCCGTCTAGCGGTCATATCAAGCCGCGCCAAGTCCAGCAGACTCCTTGCGATAGGATGGTTAAAATTGCACTTAGAGCCGAGCAGCGAATTGACGGCAATCGCGCCGGTCCGGACGCTGCGTTGAAGGGGGTTTACAGATGATTTTAGCGCTCAAGGTGCTTTTGACGCTCGGCGGGGGATTGCTGGTATTCATGGGGTTCGGCTTCTTCACCGATCCAGTGAGCTCGGCTGCGGATTTCGGGATCGATGTCGAAGGCGCGCATGGCCTCACCTCGATACGCGCCGACATGACCGCCTTTTTCGGAGTGTCGGGCGCGTGTTTCATCTGGGGCGCGTGGGCCAATCGCAGCGATCCCCTGATCATTGGTGCGGCTTTGATGTTCGTCACCCTGGCAACGCGGCTCGTCGCGCTTGGCGCTTATGGCGCATTTGAGGGTTACATCCTGCCGATGTTGGTCGAGGCTTTGCTCGGCATTTTCGGCATCGTCGGCGCGCGAATTTTGCCGAAGACCACCAGAGGCTAGAGCAGCCCGGCGAGCATCGCGCCGTATACAGCGCCTGCCCCCGCCAGCCCTGCAACAAAGTAGCCAAGCAGGCCTCCGCCCGAGCGTTCCTTGCGTTCGGTCATGAGGCGAATTTCGGGGAGCGGCGGGGGTTCGGGTGCGCCGCCCTTGGGGGGGAACTTCTCCTCAAGCCGCCTGACCAGGCCCGGCAGGCGGAAGAGCGTTTCGGTGTCTTCCTTGATCCGGTCGGCAATTGCGGCTTCCGGCCCCAGCTCGTCGCGGATCCAGCTGCGCACGTAAGGCGCTGCGGTGTCCCACATATTGATTTCGGGATTGAGCTGAGTGGCGATCCCCTCGACCATTACCATGGTCTTTTGCAGCAGCAGCAAATGCGGCTGGGTCTGCATATCGAAATCGCGCGTGATCGCGAACAGCCCATCGAGCATCTGGCCGACGCTCAGTTCCTTGACCGGCTTGCCGCGCATCGGTTCGCCCACGGCGCGCAGAGCGGTCGCAAACTCGCCGACCGAATGGTAGCTCGGCACATATTGCGCCTCGAAATGGATCTCGGCGACGCGTTGATAATTGCCGGTCGTGAGGCCATAGAGGATTTCGGCAAGCCATTGGCGAGCGCGGCGGTCGATCCGGCCCATGATGCCAAAGTCGATCGCGACAATCGTGCCGTCCTCTTCGACGAACAGGTTCCCCTGGTGCATGTCGGCATGGAAGAACCCGGCGCTGATCGCCTGTGTGAGAAAGCTGATGACGAGCTTTTCGGCCAAGGCCTCAAGATCGTGCCCGGCCGCGATCAATTGGTCGCGATTGGAAATCTTGATGCCTTCGACCCACTCGATCGTCAGCACCCGGCCATTGGTCCGGTCCCAGTCGATCGCAGGGATGCGGTAGCCGCCTATACCTGCCATCTCCTCGGCAAGCTCGGAGGCTGAGGCAGCTTCGCGGCGAAGGTCGAGTTCGGAGTTGGTCCAGCGTTTGAAGTTCGCAATGGTAAGCCGGGGTCGCAGGCGCTCGGCCTCTCCGCCCATTGCTTCAACATGAGCGGCTGCCCATTCATAGGTCTGGATGTCGCGCGCAAACTTCTCGCGAATGCCGGGGCGCAGCACCTTGACCGCGACCTTGCGACCGTCGGTCGTGGTGGCGCGGTGGACCTGCGCGATGGAAGCAGCCCCCACTGGAACCGGGTCAATCTCTGTAAAGAGGCCGTCGATCGGCTGCTCGAAGGTTGCAGCGATCTGCTCTTCGATCTTGGCGAAGGGAACGGGAGGCAGGCTGTCCTGAAGGCTAAGGAGATTGTGCGCGGCTTCTTCCCCCACCAGATCGGGCCGCGTGGCCAGCGATTGGCCAAGCTTGATCGCGGCAGGTCCGATAGCGCGAAAGGCACCGGCATAATCGCGCGGGCCGTGTTTCCCGGTCAGCGTCGCGAGCCGGGCGAGCCGGGCAAGCCGGCGCACCGTCGAAGGCGCGTTGGGATCGTCCTCGACCCCGACGAGCGCGCGGCGGCGTGCGAGCGTGATGCCCCATCGCGCAAGGCGGAAAAGATGCGTGGCAGGCGTGGTCATGCGCTTTTAGATTTTCCAGCCCGAATGAATGGCGACCGCACCGCCCAGGATGCTTTCGACCTTGGTGTTGGTGAAGCCTGCTGCGCGAATCATGTTTTCGAACTCGGCCATCTTGGGGAATTTGCGAATTGATTCGACCAGATAGCGATAGCTGTCGGCGTCGCCTGCGATCATCTGCCCCATGCGCGGGAGCAGCAGATCGGAATAGACGTCGTAGATCTCCTTGAAGCCAGACCATTCGGTGGTCGAAAACTCCATGCAGTAAAACCGCCCTCCAGGTCGAAGCACGCGGTAAGCTTCCGCCAGCGCCTTGTCCTTGTAGGTCACGTTCCGAATGCCGAACACGATGGTGTAGGCATCGAAGCTGCTGCTTGCGAAACTGACCTCTTCGGCATTCTGCTGAGTAAAGACCAGGCTTCCGGTCTCATCGCTCTGCTCGCGCTCCATCGCGCGCTCTGCGCCGACGTCGAGCATGTCCTGATTGATGTCGGCAACCGTGATGTTCGCGCCGCGATCGGCCATGCGAAAGGCGATGTCACCCGTGCCGCCTGCCATGTCGAGGATCTGCTCGCCCGGCTGCGGCTTTACACGCTTGACGAAGCGGTCCTTCCACCCGCGATGCATTCCGATCGACATCGCATCGTTCATGATGTCGTATTTCTTCGCGACGCTGGTGAAGACCTCGCCCACGCGCCGGGTCTTTTCTTCCGGACTTACATTCTCATAGCCGAAGGAGACGGTTTCGTTTCCTGCGTCGTTCGCATGGTCGTTGGTGTTCTCACTCATGCGTGGAGCCCTAGAGGGAATTGCGGCATGCGCAAAGAGTGTTAGTGGGTTGGAAATGCCCGAATTACCCGAAGTCGAAACAACCGTGCGCGGGCTTGCCCGTTTCCTCGATGGTGCGCGGATCGAGCGAGTGACGCTGAATCGCCCCGATTTGCGCCGCCCGTTCCCGCCTGATCTCGTACAGGTGATGACCGGTGCGCAGGTCACAGGGCTCTCGCGCCGGGCGAAATATGGCCTCATTCACCTCGATCGCGGATCGACGATGATCTTTCACCTGGGCATGAGCGGTCGCTGGCGGATCGACCCTGAGGAAGCCGACAAGCACGACCACCTGCTGCTGGAAGCTGCCGGGCACCGCTTCGCCCTGTGTGATCCCCGTCGCTTCGGGTCGGTGGACCTTGAACCGACCGAGACACTGGGCGATTGGCCGCAGTTCTCCGCTATGGGCCCGGAACCGCTTGGCCCCGACTTCTCTCCCGAACAGCTCAAGACAGCGCTCAAGGGCAAGACGCAGAGCATCAAATTGTGCCTGCTGGACCAGCGTATCGTTGCAGGGCTCGGCAATATCTATGTGTGCGAGGCGCTTTGGCGCTCGGGCATTCATCCGCTCAAGGCCGGGGGCAAGGTGACGCGGCCTCAGCTTGCGCGGCTCGTCCCCGCGATCCGGAATGTCCTCACCGCTTCGATCAAGGACGGCGGATCTTCGCTCAGGGATTACGCCGCGCCCGATGGCGAACTTGGCTATTTCGCGACGCGCTTTGATGTTTATGGACGAACGGGCGAGCCTTGCAGGCGCGAAGACGGCGGCAAAATCCGTAGGATCGCGCAGGGTGGACGAAGCACCTGGTACTGCGTAAAGTGCCAATGCTAGCCGCCCGACGTTTTTTGAGGCCCGGCAAAGCCACAGTTTTCTTGACGATTCGCCCCTCGCCGCCTATGTGCGCCGCTTTCCGGCGGTGAATCGCCGACTTTTCGAACAGACCAGACTATTTCCGGTCGCACTGCTGCGGCCTGCACAAAACGCGAGACAGACACAGATATGGCCAATTCGCCGCAAGCCCGTAAGCGCATTCGTCGCAACAACCGCCGTGCCGAAGTCAACGGCGCCCGCATGAGCCGCATCCGCAGCCACGTGAAGAAGGTCGAAGCGGCCTGCGAAGCTGGCGACAAGGACGCAGCCGCTGCAGCGCTCAAGGCGGCCCAGCCCGAAATGGCTCGCGGTGTCGCTCGCGGCGTGATGCACAAGAACACTGTCGCGCGGAAGATGTCGCGCCTGACGAAGCGAGTCGCCGCTCTCTGAGGCAGATTCGGAGACGCGATTCGGCGCCAATGTGAGCCGCCGATTACGCGTTTCGACTTAAGGAA